>NZ_JBIQFG010000008.1:75064-89239 GCF_045369345.1 Ureibacillus sp. 179-F W5.1 NHS
CTGGTATAAGGTTTCTTACAACGGGAAAACGGGCTGGGTTAGCTCGCAGTATGTGAAAGTCACAACTACTAATACTGGAACGTCGACTAAACCGACGACGCCTTCTAAGCCAAGCACTAGTGAACCGTCTAAACCAAACACGAGTGACTCAGCAGTTAAATCGACTTACACAACAACTGCTAATTTAAACTTACGTTCGACTAACTCTACTAAAGGAAGTATTTTATTAACGATTCCGAAGGGGAAATCTGTTAACTATATCTCGAAGTCAGGTGACTGGTATAAAGTTACTTATAATGGCAAAACGGGCTGGGTTAGCTCAGAGTATATTAAAGTTACGACTACTAACAGTGGGACTACGACTAAACCAACTACGCCTTCTAAACCAAGTACCGAACCATCAAAACCAGGTACTGACGATACAGTAGTAAATAAAATTTATAGTACAACTGCTAACTTAAACTTACGTTCAACGAATTCGACTGCTGGTAAAATTTTATTAACTATTCCGAATGGATCTACTATTACGTACATCTCAACTTCTGGTAATTGGTATAAGGTTACTTATAATGGTGTAACTGGTTGGGTAAGCTCAGATTATGTTAAAGTTTCAACAAACAACGGGACAAGTCCTACAAATCCGTCCACAGGTTCAGGTTCATCTAATCTACCTCCTGGACAAACGATTAATTCGATGGTCGTCTATACAACGAATTCTTTAAATTTAAGAACATCTAATTCAACATCATCTTCATCGCTAGGTACAATTCCAGCGAATACGAAGCTTACAACAGCTTATAAAGCTTCAAATGGATGGTACAAAGTTTCTTACAACGGAAAAACTGGTTTTGTATCAGGTAGCTATTTAATTAGTCAATCAACGAAAGCACGCATTGACTCATTAGAAGCAAACAAAAATAGTTACTTGTTTATGGATTTACGAACCGTTTCTTCTGTTACTGCAAATCAAATTAACGCTTATATTAAAGATCGCGTTGGTAATAACCGAAGCGTATTACTTAATTCGGGTGACATCTTCGTAGAGGTTGGAAAAAAATATGGTGTCAACGCCCTCTATTTAGCAGCCCATGCGATTCATGAAAGTAATTTTGGAAAATCCACAATTGCCCTTGATCGCTACAATTTATTTGGCTATGGCGCCTATGATTTAGTCCCTTATCTTGGTGCCGTTAAATTCGATTCCATTAAACAAAACATTGAATTTATCGCCCAAAAAATTAAAGCAACGTATTTAGGAAATAGTTGGCATAACCAAGGAACTTATTTAGGATATTCCGTTAAAAGTATTGCAGGTAGCCGTGTTGATTCCTTAAGTAAAGGGATGAACTTCTACTATGCAACGGATGAAAAATGGGGCGAATTAATTGCTCGTCATATGACAAATATTATGGAATATTCTAAAGAAAGTGCTGCTGGAAGTAGTCCAAATACGACTCCAGTATCCAACCCAAGCTATCCTGACTTATCGGATGTCTTCCCAACAAATACGTTAGCTGTTGCGAAAACAACATTTAACCTATATGATAAAAAATCTGGTAAAGTCGTTGGGACAATGCCAAAAGGCGCAAAATTTAACCTACTTGAAAAGGATAATAATTATTGGTTAACTGTGAAATATAACAACCGAACTTATTATGCTAACGTATCCTTTAGTTCGTACAATAAATACTTTACTGTGAAAAACTTAGGACGTGTCGATACAGGTGGAGTTGCTTTAAATGTACGGGCAGATGCTTCAACAAGTGCTCAAGTTATTACAACTATTAATCATAAAGACTATGTGGAACTTGCATTAGATTCAAAAGATGTTCCTATTACGAAAAATGGTTGGTATAAAGTGAAAGTAAATGGTCATTACGGTTGGGCTTCTGGCGGCTATATCGTTCGTGAATTAAACCGCTAAAATTAGAATATGTAAAGAAAGTAAAAAGTAGCCACAAATTTTTCCATATGTGGCTACTTTTCTTTTAACGATAAACTGGTACATCCATAATCATATTGTTTATACCAAGGGTTTGATAAAGATTGTATAACGAATTAATTTGTTTATATGCCCATCCAATATCCGTTGCATATTGATGGCTAGCCCCGTTATAACGGTCCATCGCTTCAGGATTCCAACGCATTTTGTATAAAGTGTTTTGAATCGTACCAGTATGGTTCTTCCCTTTAATATAATCATTGGCAATATATTTTGCCCCGCCAATAATTGCTTTTTCAGGAGTTGTCCACCCTTCCTCAAATGCCTTTTTTGCTCCACATTCATTTGGACAGTGGTCAAAGGCTTCAATTCCATACATGTTATACACAACCGTACCGTTATATTGAATACCTTGGGCTAATTCTGAAGTACCATGTCCCGTTTCAAGTAACGCATGGGATACAAGATACAATTCATTTATTCCATTCTCGGCACCTGCTTGAACAAACGCTTCACCAAGATTATGGAAAATTCCTCTATTCTTCAAATAATTATCTAATACAGTGACAGATACCCCACTCGATTTAGATAAATCGAGAAATTGGAATTTTTGTTTTGGATCATTAACAAAATGATTCGGATTTAAATATTCACTCACATCGGATTGGGTAGCATTTCGCCATACTCCAAGGGCAATTTGAGCCCAATAGGAATCCGTTGAATAAATTGTCACGAATGTTCCAGTCACTAACTTCCCATATATATGGCTTTGTTCTGATGCTTCTGAACGGATATTGACAGTACTCTTCACCTTACCTAGATTGGAACTGATTCGAACTAGTGAACGATGAACATATAACTCTTTCCCGTTATATTGAATTTTGTACCATCTAGTAGAACCAGCTGTAGCATCTCCTATGATGTTATCATCTAAAATTGTAAAGGCAGTACCTATTGGAACCGTTTCATATACATTGTTATTTGTATCTAGTTTTGGAGATGTTCTGAGACGTACACCCGAACTTGTCGTTGAACCTCCCATTACAATTTCCACAAAATTTCGGCTCACATATCCTGGTAAATTTCGATATTTATCGGTCTGTGGAGTAGCTTTCATTTGTAAGGCTAAAGCTTCACTCAAAGATAAATCATATTTTGTATAGTTTATGATCGTTTTATTTACATACTCATCAGAAATCCAGACCGTTTTCCCTGCTAAAGTACCACGATACCATACATCAGATCCCACGGATTCTGTAAGGTTAACTTGAAAACTTTCCTTCGAAAATTGACTCAAATCACTGTAGATAATATCTTTCGTTCCACCCCAAGGGTTTTGATAAGCAGTACCTGTCCCTTTTAAATAAAAGCTTTTTCCTTGATGATCAACCGTTTTATGCACTTTTTCTGTCATGTTAGTTGAACTTATCCAACCGATGATTCCTTCTGTTCCAGCTGTTTTACTAATCAAATAATATACTTCTCCATTAAAATTACCTTGAGTTTTAATATAGTACACAGCATGAAAATAAGAAGTGGTATCCAATGTAGATGAAATGTTTCCGTCCCTTCGATAAATCGTCGTCGCATTACCATTAATATGACCTAATAAACTTGTTGCAGTGGGTATAACGACATCATTTTCGTGTAACCAAATCGTCTTCCCATTTAAAATGCCCCGATACCATGTTGTATTACCAACAGTTTCCGTTAAATTGACGGTAATTGTTAAAAATTGATAATCGGACATATCAGAAAAAACAATATCTTTCGTTCCACCCCATGCCTTACTATAGGCTTTTCCTGTACCATGAATGTACAAAGTTTTCGCCTTAGAGCTGATCGTTTTATGGGCTTGTGTATTCAAATCTGTTGATTTCACCCATCCGACTGTACCCTGTTCACTACTTGGTTTCATACTAATTAAATAGTATAAAATACCATTCACTTTCACCTGTTTTTTAATGTAGTAAACCGTATACGTATAAGGAGCAGCAACAGTTGAAGTCGATTGACCAATTAATTTATAAATCGTTGCATTACTCTTTAAATGGCCTAGTAAACTTGTTTTACTTATTTCCACTTTTGATATCGTAGTTAAAACATCGTTAGCATGAAGCCAAATCGTTTTACCGTTCAACGTCCCTCTATACCAAGTATTTACGCCAACCGTTTCTGTAAGGTTAACTTGAAAACTTTCATAACTATAGGGTGACAGGTTATCAAAAACTAAATCTTTTGAACCGCCCCACGCCTTACTATACGCTTTTCCAGTTCCTTTAAAATAGAAGGTCTGCCGTTTTCCGGTTACTGTTTTATGGGCATAAGTTGTTGTATCTTTTGCCTTTATCCAGCCTACGACTCCCCTTTCACTGCTCGGTTCAGTGCTAATTATGTAATGGAGTTCGTTGTTAATATAAGCAAAACTTTTAATATAGTAAACTGCGTTAAAGAATTGTTTCGCTTCTATTGTTGGAGTTGTTGCACCTTTTACGGGATATATTGTCGTGGCAGATCCATTAATATGTCCTAATAAACTGATTGAATTCGGAATAATCACTTGATTCGACTGCAACCACATTTTTACACCATTAACAGTCCCTCTATACCATGTCATTTTTCCAACCGTTTCAGTTAAATCTACTTTGAATTCTAAATTAGAATATTTAGACATTTCATTATAGATTACATCCTTTGTGCCACCCCATGCTTTACGATACGCCCTTCCATTTCCTTTAACATACAACGTTTTCTTTTGCCCACTGATTGTTGTATGGGCCAACACTTGTACGTTAGATGATTTCACCCATCCAACAACACCTAAAGTACTGCTCGGTTGGGTACTCATTAAATAAAAAGTATCCCCATTATGAATTGCTTGTTTCTTAATATAATAAACCACATTCATATATTGGGAACCCGCTTTAAATGATGAACTAGCCTTTGTGTAATCTTTATAAATCAAAACATCTGCATTGTTTAAATGTCCAAGTTTACTAGTAGAATATTCACTAGTAGCCTCAACACTCCTAACATTTTGATCTAGAAAAAGAAATACGAAAACAGAAACTAAAATTAGTATGATATTCAGTTTTTTCATCGTCCAATATAGGATTTAACCTATCATCCTCCGCCTCTCACAATTAAAAATTAATAGAAAAATGAATCTATTAACTTCATAATAGTTTGAGCATTCAGATGTGTAAACACATTTTTGATAATTACCAATATTTTATAATAAAAATTTGATATTTTATCCAACACCTTTTCTCTCCAATAAAAAAGCCCCCAAAATATGGGGGCTTACATATTACATAAACTCTTTTACTAATTCATTAAATTGATCTTCACTTAAGTTCATATCAAGGTCAGCTAATGGTTGTTCAGCGTATCCAGGTACTTTTTCTTGATAAGATTTTGTTTCAGTATCTTGGTAAATGATCCCTGTTACTAATCCTTCTTTTTCCATTACTGTTTGCATCGCTAACTCACGATTAGAAGAATCATAATCTTCAATGTCAGCTAATTTTGTTAAATGTTCTTTGAACCATTCATAAGTGTTCACTTTATTATAAGTAACACATGGGCTAAAGACATTAATGAAAGAGAACCCTTTATGTTGAATACCAGCTTCGATAAGGGCTGTTAACTCTTTAATGTCTGTCGAGAATCCTTGGGCTACAAACGTTGCTCCTGCAGATAATGCCACTTCCAACGGTTTTAATGATGGCTCGATTGCTCCACCTGGTGTTGATTTCGTAATGAAACCTTGAGCTGAACGAGGTGAAGTTTGCCCTTTCGTTAAACCGTAAATTTGGTTATCCATTACAACGTAAGTAATATCCATGTTACGACGAATTGCGTGAACTGTATGAGCCATACCGATGGCAAATCCGTCCCCGTCACCACCAGAAGCGATAACATTTAAGTTACGGTTCGCCATTTTTAAGCCTTGCGCGATCGGTAATGCACGACCATGAATACCATGGAATCCGTATGAATTGATATATCCAGCTATACGACCAGAACAGCCAATCCCAGCTACTACAGCTAATTCATGGGGTTCGATGCCGACATTTGCTGCTGCACGTTGAATCGCTGCTTGTACGGAGAAGTCACCGCAGCCTGGGCACCAGTTTGGTTTCACAGAGTTACGAAAATCTTTAAATGTTGCCATTAGTCAAGCAGCTCCTTTACTTTATTTTCAAGCTCACGAGGTAAGAACGGTGTACCGTCATATTTCGTAATGCTGTATGTTTTATCGTGACCGCCAATATTCATTTTTAAAATATTTGCTAATTGGGAAGTTTTATTGTTTTCCACCACAATCACTTTTTTCGCATTGGCTACTAATGGAGCCATTTCTTTACTTGGGAATGGGAATAGTAAACGAATATGGGCATGGTTTACTTTTACCCCTTCTTCTGTTAAACGTTCTTGAACTTCTTCAATCGCACCGCGCGTTGAATTAAATCCTACTAATAATACATCCGCTTCTTCATGAGGTGCATTGACATGGACTGGCGTATCAAATGTTAACTTTTCAAGTTTGCGGAAACGCTTGTCCATTTGTGTTCCACGGTTTCCTGGTGCTTCATTTGGTTTACCCGTTTCATCGTGTTCTACCCCTGTAACATGGTGAATACCATTTGGAGTTCCTGGGAAGACACGAGGAGAAATCCCGTCTTCTGTATTTTCATAACGTTTGAAGTAATCTTTGTTGTCATTTGCTTCAATTTCATCTTCGACAATTTTTCCACGGCGAATTTCAATTTTACTGTAGTCAAACGGATCTGTCGTTTGTTTCCCTAAGGACAATTGTAAATCCGTCATAATAATTACAGGAATTTGTAATTCTTCTGCGATATTAAATGCTTGGATTGTATCAAAGAATGCTTCTTCTAAAGTAGAAGGTGCAATAACAACTTTCGGAATTTCACCATGTGTACCATAGAACATGGCCATTAAGTCCGATTGTTCTTGTTTAGTTGGAAGACCTGTCGATGGACCACCACGTTGCGTATCGACAATCACTAATGGTTGTTCTGTCATACCAGATAAGCCGATGGATTCCATCATTAATGATAAACCAGGACCAGCTGATGCTGTGAAGGAACGAACACCACCGTAGTTAGCACCGATAGCCATTGTCGCCGCTGCGATTTCATCTTCAGTTTGAATGACCGCGCCACCTAATTTTGGAAGTTTTTTAATTAAATATTCCATGATTTCGGAAGCTGGTGTAATCGGATAAGCAGCCATAAAACGGGCACCTGCTGCAATGGCACCTAAAGCAACTGCATCATTCCCGATCATATACATACGTCGTTTTCCGTCAGCAGGAGCTAGTTCCCACTCACCGACACGGTCACCTAAAAGTTCCGTCATGACGTCATACCCTTTTTGAATTGCTTCCATATTCTTTTTAACGACTTCTTCCCCTTTACGTCCGAATATTTCATCGACAACGCTTTGGAACACTTCTTTATTTAAATTTAAAAGGGCTGAAGTAGCACCAATCGCCACCATGTTTTTCATTAATGAAGTACCTAGTTCTGTCGCAATTTCAGTAAATGGCACGATAAATAATGGCGCTTTTGAATCTTCAGGTTTTGTTGGGTTAAATTTAGCATCAGCTAAAATAATACTTTTTTCAGTTAGCTCTTTATAGTTCACTTCGATTGTTTCTTGGTCAAAAGCAACTAATATATCTAAATCGTCTGCAATAGAACGAACTTCTGTTGGACGAACGGTAATTTTATTATTCGTATGGCCACCTTTAATACGTGAAGAGAAATGACGGTAACCGTAAAGGTGATAGCCTAAACGGTTCATGGCCATTGAGAAAATTTCACCTGTACTCTCAATACCTTCACCTTGCTGCCCACCGACTTTCCAAGAAAGCTGATGTAACATGTTAACAACTCCTTAAAAAACTGTTTTTATATATTTTTTTCCTTCATTAGTTTAACACGAACAAAATGCATAAACTATCCGAAAAACACCAAAATCATGAAATTCAGACCTTTGACTGAAAGTTAACAGACAAGGATTTGCAGTATGTTTATCTTTCCTTTAGATTACTTCAAGAAAAGGAAGCCATACTATATTACAGTAATTTTTTATTACCATTAAAAGACGGAATTGTTAAGAAGTAAGTTGCAAATAAATAGCCCCATGAAAAAAGCCCTTAATGATCAGCACATGCCAATCACTAAGGGCTTAAAAATGTGATGTCTTAATGTTATCGAGTTCTTTTTTCTACGACTAATTTTAAAGCTGTACGATCTTCACCAGCGATTGTAATATCTGCAAAAGCTGGTGCACAAATTAAGTCCGTGCCACTTGGTGCGACAAAACCGCGTGCAATTGCGACTGCCTTTACTGCCTGATTTAATGCACCTGCACCTACAGCTTGCATTTCCGCATATCCTTGCTCACGAATAACGGCAACGAGCGCACCTGCGACAGAATTTGGATTAGAGCGAGATGATACTTTTAATGAATCCACATTTATTCCTCCCCATGTAGCTTTAGTAAATGTTGAATGAAGCATTCGATTTAGTGGGCATTCATTCAAAGGACTTTAACTTAGTGTCCGTAAGACATTTTATGATGTTAAAGACTAAATTAGAATCGAATGAAAACCAAATTGGCACTTAAAACCATTTATTTTTTCACTATCGATTAGACACAAGGAAGGTTAAAAAAACTTGTTTCATCTTTCAAAGTTAAATATCAAGGGATAACAGTCCGTAATTGTATTAAACAGCCTCTTTAAAGTTAAAAAATGATCCTACCAACAATATTGGCAGGATCATTTTTTAAGTTTCTATTTTATCCTTGAAACGGATAGTCTTCATTTATATATATGCGTTCGCAATGTAGTGCTTTACCCGTTTGGTCATCGATTTCAACGTAAAATCCACTTAACACTTCACGTCCATCCTTCGGCACTTCAAATCTTGACGGTAAGTTTGTTTTAAACTTGTAAATAACACTTTCTTTTTTCATTCCTAAAATTTCATCGTACGGACCTGTCATCCCTACATCGGTAATGTAGGCAGTCCCACCAGGATAAATTCTACTATCCGCCGTTTGTACATGGGTATGAGTACCAACAACTGCTGAAACCCTTCCATCTAAATGCCAACCTAAGGCAATTTTTTCACTTGTTACTTCCGCATGGAAATCAACAAATACGAGTGGAGATGTTTTGTGTGCTTCAGCAACTAATGCATCCGCCATCGCAAAAGGATCTTCATGGGGTGGCAAGAAAACACGGCCATGCAAATTAATGACCGTTAATGTAACACCATTTTTCGTAATTTGAACCATTCCTTTTCCAGGAGCTTCTTCAGAAAAGTTTGCTGGGCGAATTAAATATTCCGCATCATCAATAAACTCGTAAATATCTTTATTATCCCAAGTGTGATTCCCCATTGTAATGACATCAACGCCAACTTGTAATAGCTGTTGATAAATTTTTTGTGTTATACCTCTACCAGCAGCAGCGTTTTCACCATTTGCTATTACCACATCAGGTGTATATTTTTTCTTTAGTCGGGGCAAGTACTTTTCAACTGCTTCTCGACCAATCGATCCTACGATATCTCCAATAAAAATTACTTTCATGAATAGTATCACTCTCTCTAACAAATTCAAACATGTCCTACCATTTTAACACTTTCATGATGGATTAGGCAAAAATACAAAAAATTGTTTTTCACTTTGAATAACCATTCCTCCTTTTCCCCTTTAATATGTAAAATATTTATCCGAATGCAACTTGAAGTTGATTAAATTTAAATCATGTAAAGGGACTTTCGTATATAGCAGATGTAGCGCTTTTTCTCTTCGATATCTAACTGCCGCTTCTTTGAGAGCGACTTTTATCGTTACACCGTTATTAAAAATCAGTAAACTATACGCCCCACATTCTTCAATTGTAAAACTTAGATCAAACACCCACGTTTTACCTAAAGTATTATAAGTAGGCAATTCCATCCCCACAATACCTAATCGTTCCGATATTAGAATCGGTGGTGTTTTCGTAATACTTAATAGCTTACGAGAAGCCATTTGCCTCCCTTCTAAGCTTGCACCGAAATTTAAACAATATTGTCGGATGATTTCATCTGTTGTTCCTTTTGACTTTAAACTCCCTAAATTAGTGTAAATGATTGACGAATGTTCTCCATCAAAATGAGGAGTAACTGCGATGCTAGAATGAGATGATATTAAAAAATGGATCTCTTTTTCTAATCCCATAGAAATCTCCCCCTTAATAGAAATTATTCAACAAACATTTTCAAATAAATACCAAAAACTAGTACCTATGGATTAATATAAAAAATTCTATAAATATTGTCAATATTCGGAAATAAAGTCATTTTCAAATAGTTAATTGCTTATTTTCAACTATGATTGACTGTCTAGAAATTGAAAAACTACTTATCTTTCTAATTTACTATCGTTATTTCTTATATTTTCTTAAAAAATTTTCGTAATAGCTTTAGACAATCCATTCCATAGCCCTTTCGATTCATTTCAAAAGTTCGGTTACGATGAAAACACCTAGGAATAATCGACTTTGCGCGCAAGTCAAAGGAAGATTGAAATGGAAGAGTTTAATACGATATGCGAACTTTATGAACCGATGATTACGAAAGTGTTAAAAAAAGCAAAGGTGTATAAAGATCACGAGCATTACCGTCAATGTGCAAGGATTGCCTTATGGCATGCATGGAAAAACTACGATCAAAAACGAGGTGATTTTGCCCCTTATGCTTATTGGACGATGTTAACATCCATCTACAAAGAAATCGAAAAGGATAATCAATATAAAGAGCGGAACATCGCCTATGATAAGGATAAATTAATTAACCTTTCCCACTATGTTCAAGTCAAAACAGAAACAATCAATGAATTTGAAAATTTAAAAGATATATTATCGAGTTTAGCCGAAATAGATTATAATTTAATTAAAACTCTATATGTATTTGGGGCGACTTATGATGAAATTGCCGCTACGAATAAAATGTCGGCAAGCTCCCTAAGGAAAAGACGGCAAAGAGTCGTTGAAAAAGTCCGCAAAATGTTAGAATCATACGAGTAAATGAAAAATCACTGGATGTGTCTTTTTACATCCAGTGATTCCTTTTGTTTCCTAATTATTTCCATTTTATATTTGTTTTGATCACTTTAGCTGGAACACCACCAACTATACTATTTGGAGGTACATCTTTTGTAACCACTGAACCAGCAGCAATAACCGCACCATCTCCAATCGTAACACCTTTTAAAATCGTCGCGTTTAAACCAATCCATACGTGATCTCCTATTACAATAGGTTCCGTCATTTTATAACCATCATATATTAACTCATGATTGTCCGAATCACGAATCGTAACACCTTCAGAAATTGTCACATCTTTTCCCATTTTAATATAATCAAAACATGAAATATTTGATTTATAGCTAATGTAACCCGAGTCAATTTCTAATGTGGCGTTTTCATTAATCGATAGGAAAAATCCTGAATATAATTTAAAATCTCCATTTACTATCAACCTTCCACCCTTTTTAATCGTAAGACTGGAATCAAAATAACCGCATCCGTTAAAGCTACACCCTAAACTTAAACTACCTTTATTTATAATAGCGTCGCGGTTCGATATATTCATATAGACTTTTTTATATACTTTTGCTCTATGCATGATGCTTCGATATGGATTTAGCACCGTTAGTTTCTTTACTTTGCCCACCTTCTGCATCTCCATTGTCCTTCCCCCAAAAGCCATACTTTGATTTCCCTTTTAACGTTAATATAATGTGAATCATTTGAATTGTCCTATGGAATCCGAAAGTTTTACTACACATTGCTGCAAAGGAATGAAATAAAGTGAATTTATATTGTAATAATGCTCGATTCTTTTTTAATAAAGAAATGATTTTCTTTCTTTCGTCTCTCTTTAAAAAACAAGCAAATTTCATACTGTAATAATATCTTTCAACAAAATTGTTCATCAATTTTTCAACTAAACTTTCTTCAATCGATAATGTGGTTAAAACTTTATGCCAATAAGTTGCGACGAACATACTGTCTTCCAATGTAGAATAAGAATGATTCAACGTGATTTGACCTATCCGTTCATTTCTATATACATAAATCGGGTTATCGTAATAGTCAATACAAGTTGCTTTTAAGAAAAGATAAGGTGTCCATAGAGCATCCTCATATTTTCTTCCTTTCATAAAAAATAACTCATGTTTTAATAGAAACGATTTTTTGACAATCCCACTCCAAGCAAACCATTTAAAATCTCCGTTATGTTTTAATATATAGTTTAAACATTCTACCCCATTTTTCCCTATTAACTCACTTCGCTCAATAGATAAAGGGGCCTTCACATAAATCTTTCTTTGTTGATAGTAATACTGATATGGGAAAAAAATATATTCTACTTTGTTATTTTGATGGATGATTTCCACTAAATCGGATAAGAAATCCGTCTGCCAATAATCATCCGAATCCAAAAACATGACATAATCCCCTGTTGCGTGTAAAATACCAACATTTCTAGCTTCTGATAATCCCCCATTTTCTTTATTGATTAATCGGATAAAGGGATACCGCCTGACATATTCTTCACATATTTCTTGACTACAATCTGTTGAACCGTCATTTATTAAAATGATTTCTTTATTTGAGTAGGACTGGAAAACAACACTTTCTAAGCAATGGCGCAAATATTGGTCCACATTATAAACTGGAATGATTACACTAACTTTCAAAAGTCAAACACCCGATTCTACCGTTATTAGCAGTTATTTTGGATGAAACCATTAATTTAAGATAAGACCTTCAAGTACTTCTTCATAACTGTTACATCTTGCACTCCAAGAATTGTCCTTTGCCAGAAGAATTCTTTCCTCTCTTTTTTGGAAATTATCATTTTGTAAGGAAACTAATACCTTTTCGGTAAAATCTTCTTTGCTTTCACCAATTTCCATTACATCTTTGAACAACACTAAATCCGGTAAAGCTGTCGCAACAATCGGCTTCCCTGTGGCAAAACATTCAAACAGCTTGGCTGGAAAAGTCCCCTTTGTAAAATCATTTATTTGATAAGGTAAAATAAGCGTGTCACAATTCTTTAAAACACTAGGGAGCGACTGATGAGATACTGTATCTTGATGTATAAGATGGTTATGACGTAAAGGAATCCCTTCTGGTGCAGGTCCGATTAATTCGACGTAAATTCCTTTTTCCAACAACTGTTCAATAATGGACCAATCGATACGATAATGATCAATCCCACCAAAATACGTTACTTTATTGACCTTTTTCCTCATTATTTGTTGCTCATAAATTTCATAAAACATTTCAAAATTCACTGCAGCGGGAATTTGAGTAATTTGCTCTTTTTTATGTCTATGCTTTTCTTTCAAATGAACCGAATCAACAATTAACATATCAGCCATTTGGATTAATTCATTTTCGGTTATGACAATATCTTTAGGAATTCCCGGAAAATTTTCAAAATTTAAAACGCAATCATAGATTGTTTTTTCAGGTTTTAGTTCGTCAATGAGGTAAAGGGACGTAGAGGTAGGAACATAGGTGATCAATAAAATCGGTTTAGTAGAATGTTGCCTGATGTTCTTCGCTAATTTTGGGACAAATACGTTTTTATTAAACTGTCTAAATAGTGAATGGGTCGGTGGCAAGATGAATGGTGGTAATATTTTCAAATTTTTTATAGGTGTTTTCCGTTGAATTTGTTTCTTTGAAACGAGTACTCTTGTTAATCTTTCAATAGATTTGGATAGGCCAGGATTTCTCAATCCCGTCGTCTCAACGAATGTGACATCAGTCTTCGTTGAAAAGTACTCTGCGATAATTTGATGCCTTTGCCATAAAAAGTCCCATTTAATGCTAGATAGTATGACAATATGGAAATTGTTTAACTTCATTAACTTCATATGATCCCCCATAATTTCAAATCATTTTACTAATTTTAAGGTGAGAACCTTTAATATATATTTGATGTTTCCAAACAAGTATCTTTTATACAAATGTGACATCAGTCTTCTGCGATAATTTGATGCCTTTGCCATAAAAAGTCCCATTTAATGCTAGATAGTATGACGATATGGAAATTGTTTAACTTCATTAACTTCATATGATCCCCCATAATTTCAAATCATTTTACTAATTTTAAGGTGAG
>NZ_JBIQFG010000008.1:89339-98944 GCF_045369345.1 Ureibacillus sp. 179-F W5.1 NHS
AACCTTTAATATATATTTGATGTTTCCAAACAAGTATCTTTTATACAATCGTTTTGGTTCTTGTAATAGTCGATATAACCATTCAAAACCAATCTTTTGCATGGCAATCGGTGCCCTTTTCACATGATTTGAATAATAATCAAAGAGCCCTCCACAAGTTAGAACTGTACTAGCTTCTATAAGATGAAAATGTTCGTCTACCCATTTCTCTTGAAGGGGATTTCCGAATCCAACAAATAAAATATCCACTTCCAAATCGTTTATGTGAGAAATGACCTTCTTACTTTCTTCTTTTTTATCGAAATAACCATTATAGGCCCCTACAATTTCCACATTCGGATACTTTTTCGAAAAATTTTTTCTTACCTTTTCTGCAGTATCATCTTTTCCACCTAGTAAAAAGATTTTAAAGGGACTTTTCCGTTCATTTAATTCGGCCATTAACGCGGGAAATAAATCAGTTGTGGCAATTCGTTGAGCAGCAGTTGGAATGTTTAAAAACCTTTGGGCATAAATGACACCCATTCCATCTACATAAATTAAATTTTCCCTTTGGTTAATAATGTTTCGATAAGCTTCATCGTTCCAATAGTGAAGCATACAATCCGCATTAATAGCATAATAAGCCTTTTTCTTTTTGTCCCTTGTATGATTAATAATGATTTGAAGCAGTTCCCTTTGACTTCCTAAAAACACTTCATTGTCTATAAACGTTTTTATACGACTCATCCTTTTTATCCTTCGTTATCGTTAAATCGGTACTCATGCGATACTAGAGGTTTTGGAGAATGATGGAATTTATCATTTCGATTAAAAAGTATAGAAACAAATATGAAATAAACGACAATTAGCCAATTGGATCCATCAATATCTTCTACTACAAATAAAATCGACATGAGTAAAAGGGAAACTTTTAATATCGTTTTATAAACCATGTCCTTCAAAAATATTAGTTTTAAGTTAATTACTAGAAAAATAAGACTTCCGATCATAAACCCTATAATTCCCGTTTTATAAATGAAACCTACAAAGGTTGAATGGGATCCAAGGGGATAACCTAAAACCGATCGATCTTTAATACCTAGTCCAATAATCGGTGAATTTTCTAGTGCTACTTTAATACTTTCCTGCATTAAAAAAGTTCGACTATCGTTACTTCCTTCCCGCGCGTGAACTAATTCATACATTGTCATAACGACAATTTGTGATAAATCGGTATACATGAAAATAGCAATCATGGTTGATAGAACTACTAGAGTTAGAAAAATAAATAGATTTTTATTCAATTGTTTGGACAGATATTTCACTACAAAGAACAAGATCCCTATTAATATGACAATATAGCCGCTACGCGAATACGTACTAATGATAGGCATAACCCCTAATAAAATGTAAAGCCAGCGCAGAAACTTCCCTTTGTTTTCGATTACATACCAACAAAATAGAGGGTAGAAAAACAGACAAAACATAATGACAAGATTTGTATAATCCATTATCCCAACAAATCGCATTACTTCCCTTTGATTGAACCATTCAGAATAATAAAGGACTTTCCCTAAAATAGTTACATCTTTCATTCCTATACCGTAGTACATGCCTATACTTACGAACCAAAGGCCAATTAACAACAAATAATTATAAAAAGTAATCTTTTTTATCTTTTCAATGTCGATGTTATTATTTTTAAAATGTAGATAAAAAAATAACGCCATGATCCAAATGCTAAAAGTGTTGACCGTAGCAAAAATTCGTTCGCTATTATAGGAATAAACGAATAAATTATAGAGAATCGAACATCCATAGACAAACAGATACAATACAACTAGTAAACTTAGCTTGTCAAAATAGAGCTTCTTTCTTTGACATAGAAATAAAAATAAAATGAGGGCGATCAATATAAATTGTACTTCCTTTGGAACGACGATGATGGGCCAAAGCAAATAGTACAATAAGTATTGGTTGTTAAGAATTTTCTTCAATTTATCACCATTTTATTGTGTCGTAGAAAAATCATTGAACAGTTTGATAGGATTTATTCAATATGGGCCCCCACCAATCTTCGTTGTTTAAATACCACTGAATTGTTTCAGAGATTCCTTTATCAAAGGTATATTTTGGTTTCCAACCTAATCGCTGTAACTTTGTTGCATCGATACCATACTGTTTATCGTGGCCTAACCGATCCCTTACAAACGTAATTAGTTCTTCCGACTTACCTAAGGATTGTAAGATGATCTTGACAATCTCAATATTTTGCCATTCGTTATTCCCTCCAACATTATAAATTTCTCCGCTTATTCCTTCATGAACAACTAAGTCGATCGCTTTGCAATGGTCCATCACATGTAACCAATCTCGAATATTTTCCCCATTTCCGTAAACCGAAATTTTTTCGTCCTTTAATGCCCGTAAAATAGTTAAAGGAATTAGCTTTTCGGGAAATTGAAACGGTCCATAATTATTCGAACACCGCGTAATATTAATCGGCATGCCGTACGTTTTAAAATAGGCAAGAACGAGTAAATCAGAAGAAGCTTTACTCGCACTATATGGACTATTTGGTTGGAGCGGTGTTTCTTCTGTAAATAAAGTAGGCTCATCCCATTCTAGTTCTCCATAGACTTCATCCGTTGAGATATGAATAAACTTTTCAATCCCTACTTGTTTAGCTGCTTCTAGTAATACTTGAGTGCCTAATACATTCGTATGGGTGAAAATCGGCGGATTTTGAATCGAACGATCCACATGACTTTCAGCAGCAAAGTGAACAACAAAATCAAATTGTTCTTTTTTAAACAACGAATAGATCGTTGTAAAATCGGTAATATCCCCATGGATAAAAAAGTAATTTGGTTTTGTTTCAATCGCTTTATGTTTTCTTAAATCAGCGGCATAAGTGAGCACATCTAAATTGTAAATGTCATAGTTTGGATAATGTTGAACCATGTATTGAACAAAATTTCCTCCAATAAAACCAGAACCACCTGTTACTAACATTTTCTTTCTACTCATCATAATTCTAAAACCCTTTTTTCCAACATGTTCATAAAGTATCCTTTTATCGCCAAAACAATTACTTCAACGGTCGATAAGTCAAAATATAAAGGTAATCTGAGTAGTCGTTCGCTCTCTACTGTTGTATAAATATCTTCTCCATGGAACGTTGTATACCGTTTTCCTGCAGGTGAAGAATGAAGTGGAACAAAGTGAAACATACTTTGAATTCCCTGTGCTTTTAAATAATTTATTAAACTTGTTCTTATATCACCGTTTTTCACTTTAATATAAAATATATGCCCATTATGTTGACAATTATTTGGAATAACCGGTAAATCAATTAAATGATGTTCTTCCAAAGATTGAAGATGAGTATAATATTCATTCCAAAGGGATAAACGGCTTTCTAATATTAGCTCAGTTTGCTCCAATTGGGCATATAAATAGGCAGCATTTAGTTCACTTGGTAAATAGGAGGAACCGATATCTTGCCAACAATATTTATCTACTTGTCCTCTGAAAAATTGGGAACGATCCGTCCCTTTTTCTCGGATGATTTCAGCTCGTTCGATAAAACGCTCATCATTAATAAGCAAAGCACCGCCCTCACCAGAAACGAAATTTTTTGTTTCATGAAAGCTGTATGTTCCTATATGGCCAATGGTTCCTAACATCCGTCCTTTATATGTCCCCATTAATCCTTGAGCGGCATCTTCGATTACATATAATTGATAACGCTGCGCAATATCCATGATCGTATCCATTTCACAGCTCACACCAGCGTAATGGACTGGTACGATTGCTTTAGTTCGCTTCGTAATAGCAGCCTCTATTTTGTTCTCATCAATATTCATCGTATCGGGCCGAATATCAACAAAAACAATTTTCGCCCCTCTTAAAACGAATGCATTTGCTGTAGAAGTAAAAGTGTAGGATGGCATAATCACTTCATCCCCTGGTTGAATGTTAGTAAGGAAAGCGGCCATTTCAAGGGCATGGGTACAGCTAGTCGTTAACAATGCTTTTTTTGTTCCCGTTTTTTGCTCTAACCATATTTGACTTAACTTTGTATACTTCCCATCTCCAGAAAGACTTCTACTTTCAATCACATCTTGAATATAGGCGAATTCCGCCCCTGTGACAGGAGGTACATTAAATGGAGATTGTATCATTTGCTTCGAGCTCCTTATCAAGATCATATTTTGATAGTTCCACTAAATATTTTCCGTAGTCTGTTTTCATCAATGGTTTTGCGATTTCAAGAAGCTGCTCTTTTGAAATGTAACCCTTTCGATAAGCAATTTCTTCAATACAAGCAATATATAAACCTTGTCTTTTTTGAATTGCACAAACAAAATTAGAAGCTTCAAGGAGTGACCCATGGGTGCCCGTATCTAACCAGGCTAGTCCACGTCCGGTCAGTTGTACTTTTAATTTCCCTCTCCTTAAGTAATCTTCTATGATGGACGTAATCTCCTTTTCTCCCCGTTTCGAAGGTTCTACCTGTTTCGCAATCTCCACTACGTCATTATCAAAAAAATATAAGCCTGGAATCGCATAAGAAGATTTCGGATTTACCGGTTTTTCCTCAACCGAAATAGGATTCATCAATTCGTCCACCTCAATAACCCCATAAGCCTTTGGATCATTGACATAACATCCAAAAATCATTCCACCGCTCGTTAAAGAAGTTGATTTTTTTAATAGGAGACTAAAGTTCGAACCGTAAAAAATATTATCTCCTAAAATTAATGCAACTGAAGAACTTCCAATAAACTTTTCACCAACAATAAAAGCTTCTGCCAAACCGTTTGGATGTTCCTGGATCGCATATTGAAGGTGAATCCCTAAATGGGAACCATCTCCCAAAAGTTGTATAAAGCCTTCCATATCCCTTGGAGTAGAAATAACTAATATCTCTTTAATTCCTGCTAACATTAATACTGAAAGGGGATAGTAAATCATTGGTTTATCGTAAACTGGCAAAATCTGTTTCGAAATAGACTTCGTTATCGGATATAATCGGGTACCTGTCCCTCCTGCTAAAATAATTCCTTTCATTTTTACCCTCTTCTTCGTTATTTTTTAATTCTTCCCTTCTAAGTTTCGAATCCTTCTATCGATACTGTTTTGTTTTTTTGAGATTTCAAAGTAATTTGTAAGTAACGGAAACATTCAATTTTAAAAATCTTTGCCAACCCGACATATAAAATAATTCCCGTAATAATTTGTACTCCTATAGTGAGTAAGTCCGACATGCCGACCCATTTAATACAATAGATAATGGAACCCATCCCGCAGGATAGTAGAAATGAAGGGAGTACATCCTTCCATTGTTCGCTCAAACGATAATTCAATAACTTCCGATTAGGGAATCCATCGATAATTGCGGCAATAATCCCATTGAGCAACACACCAAAAGCCATCGCATGAACTCCAAACTGGATACTAATTACAAGAACAGTAAGAGCGATAACCGTTTTAACGATTTCCAATTTTAAAAAAATGTCACTCCTCCCCATCGCTTTAACTGCTTGTAGATTGGATACATCAATTGTCCATAAAGCATAATAGGCACAGAAGATTTGTAAGAAGGAAACAGCGGGAAGCCATTTTTCCGTTAATAAAACATTCATAAGAGGTTCTGCAATAATAGCAAGACCCATCATCATTGGAAAAACAATAAACGAGCTCATTCCGATTAAACGGCGAGTCATCTCTTTTACTTTCTGTTTATTATCTTGATGGGCTGATAACGCCGGGAACATTACATTTTGTATGGAACCATTTATATTGTCCACGATGACCGATGGAAATTGCATTCCCCTGTTATAGAAACCTAATAAAGCAGGGTTGAACATTTTCCCAATGATGAAACTTTGCAAATTAATATAAATAGAAAAAATGAGGGAAGAAATCAGTAACTTCCATCCATATGAAAACAATAGTTGCACCCTTTTAAAGGAGAATTTTAAGCTGGGTCTCCAGCGCACAGTAATACATAAAGCAATCGTAACTAATAAATGTCTCGTTAATTGTTGTGCTACTAAAGCCCAAATACCAAAATCAGCAAAGGCCATCAGTATCCCAACGATGCCCGAAAGGATGACACCACTTAAACTACTAATAAATAAGTTTTTAAACTCCATCGATCTGGCAATAACCGCATTTTGTATGGAATTAAACGCTCCAAAAAATAAAGTCAATGACAATACTTTTATTACGGATGATAGTTGAGGTTCTTCGAAAAATGTTCCAATTAAAGGGGCTGACAAAAATAAAATAATATATAGAACGATAGCTACGCATAAGTTCAAATAAAAGACAGAGGAGAAATCAAGGGCATCTACCTCTTTCTTTTGAATAAGTGCGGTGCTAAGACCACTTTCTACAATAATTCCGCCAAACGTAATAAAAACGGTAACTATGACGATTAAACCGAAATCTTCTGGAAGGAGAATTCGCGCCAGTATAAGCGTGATTAGAAATTGTATTCCTTGTGTTCCACCACGTTCAAGGAGCTTCCAAAAAAGAGAAGAAAGTACCTTTGCCTTCGTTATGTCATATTCCATTTAACGAAACTCCTTTTAGCTTGCCTTAAAAAGTTTGAAACAGCCGGAGAATATTCATCCATCCATATCATGGCCTTACGTTTCAATCCTAATTGGGAATACAACTCCTTATACATTCCTTTTTTCACTTCTTTAAACTTTCTTTCTTCTATTAATAGTTCCAGTTCTGTCATATCCTTTTTCCATTTAATCACTTGTTCATATTGACTATTTGTATAGCGATTAATTTCATCGAGCATTTCGGCAATTTGGCGATAGTGGGCTCTTTTCTTTGCAATATGATGCATATTGGAACTTGTCCAAGATGCATCATCGCCATTACGCCATGCAGACAAAAATTCATCCATATAATATACTTTCCCTTGCAATGCGAGATTGATAGCAAGATGATAATCAGTTATGTTCGGAACGATTTGAAAAAACCTAGGTCTTTCCAGATCTAATTGTGTTCGGTAAAACATCGAATTTGTAACAAAGAAATCTCCACCTTGTCCAATCACTTCTTCCACTTGCAAATATCTACTTGTACGACTTGGACGATTATGTCTTAATATTTTTTTATCCTTTGCTGTAACGACATAGCCTGCATGAACACATAAACTGCACTCTGGATGGTTTTCCATAAAATCCACTTGCTTTTGTAATTTATAAGGGTCGAGCCAATAATCATCCCCTTCACAAACTGCAATGTATTTTCCCTTTGCCCTTTTCACGTTAAATTCGTCTACTAAAATTTCTTTCGAAAATTGATTCTCTGTTTGATAGATTGGTTTAATAAGATCTGGATATTTCTTTTCATAATCCTTAATAATTTCTACTGTCCGATCCGATGAGGCATCGTCATGAATTAAAATTTCATATTTGAAGTTCGTCTTTTGCATGAAAAAACTTTCGATTGCATCATGAATATACCGCTCATGATTATAGGTGAGACAGCTTATACTCACTAAAATATCATTCATTTGAAGACCTCCAGATTTTAACAACCTATTTTTTCTCCCACTAAATCCAGATCATGACTAGACGCCTAAAGTAAGTGTCGAATATTTTATTCATATGACACATATATCAGTTTTATATGAATCTAGTAGTTAATCATTACTCCTTCAATCTCTGAAAAATCCAACTCATTTAATTCTAAAGTCGTATAATTCTATAGATTTTTTTAATATTCCGGAATAACTTTAGTAATATTTAACTAATCCTATTATTTTATATATGTCATATAATGTAAAAACTTTCCTATAAAATAAAAAAATAAATCAAAAATAGTCTTAAGTTAACTATTTTTGATTTATTTAATATTGGGGAAACTTTATATTTCATTTAATTCCTTAACTAATTGCTTTACCGAATCAAAATAACCTAATTGTTCCATTCGATGAAATACAATTTTTCCAATCACTTCGTAACCCTTTGCATTAAAATGAACTTTATCGGATAAAAGACTTGGTGGAATTGCACCTGTTTCCATTGCCGTTAAATCCTCCGTCGTTGGTGAAATATTAGCCAATTTCAACCCATTTGTACTCATTAACTCTCGAAGATTAACGTATTTCTCACCAAAAGCAGTTTCCATTAATGATTCTAGTTGTATTCTTGATTCTGCTGTACCCGTTGTAAGTCCTAATACTAAGTAGTTTTCATTGTATTTTTCCATCTGAATAATCGATTTAATTTGATCTACTAATTGCTGATCAGTTTTGTATCCACCGTTTTGACCGATAAAAATAATAGGAATATAGTTTTGAAATTTTTTCATACCAACCGTTTCAATTACAGTGCCATCTTTAACTGGAACAGCTTCTCCCCTTCCCAATCGTTCAAAATAATAAATATTTTCACCTTTAGATTGCTTGTCGATACTAATAATTCCTTGAACTCCATTGATTGTCACAGGATTTACCCCTTTATCACCATGTCGCAGCGGGGCAACTGGTTCACCTGTTGACGAAGTTATATGAATTTCCACTTTTGTAACTTCTTTTGGAATTGTAAAACTACTTACGACAAAGGGTGTACCACCAGCACGTCCAGCAATCGTACTAGATGTCTCTCCCCTCACCCCCATATTGATAACCGGTATATCATGATATACATGTTGCTCTATCAAATTTTGTAATACTCTAGGATAGGTTACACCTTCACCACCTGATCCATATGTAAGGGAATCGCCCCACGATACAACACCTGGTAGCTCTTCCTCTATCGTTTGTTCCAGTAATTTAAGTAATTTTGTTTTTTTCTCTTCCCGTTCATTTGATTTTAAAATATAAGAAACTGCTAAATCTTCATTCGCCTCTTTCTCCCTTTTTTGATGATTCTCCCCTAAAAGAATGACCAAAACTAAAGTGAGTATTAATAAATTTAATACTAGAAACGGATACTTTTTCATATTCGAATAAGGACACCTTCGTTCTCTATATTATCTAGACCTATATTCCCCTTTATATAGGGGGAGTTATACAGTGAATTTATTTAATTTAAAACAATTTCTATGTTCGCCATTATTACCTTTACAGCGAACTTTCTTCACATAGTTGAAAAGTATGATCCCGGCATAACTAAAAAAGACCTTGATATAATCTCAAGGTCTTAGATAAGAGAAGGTGGTTACTTTTCAGATTTAATATACTGGTGAAGATACTATTTATTCAAAAATTGTTTTATAAAAATAATTACAGGCTTCATTTTCAGATTCGAACTTTTCAATGTGTGATTCATACCACGTTCACTATAGTAAACTTCCCAAATATCTCCTTCTTTATTCAAACAAAAGGCTTCATTAGGATATTCCCATTTAAGTCGTATAAATCCTTTGGAACATTCTCATAATTACCAGCTGCTTTAATTTAAATTAAAGTAAAAACCTTGAAAGGTATCTAGCCAATCAAGGTTGAATTTTTTTGTATTTCATATACTTTATTTCAATGCGTCTTCTAATGTTTTCTTTTCATGTTGTATTTCGCAAGTAAAAATTGAGCCATTTATTAATTAAAAACTGATCCACTTAAACCGAACTATTTTCTAGCCATT
>NZ_JBIQFG010000090.1:0-2433 GCF_045369345.1 Ureibacillus sp. 179-F W5.1 NHS
TTTTTTATGCAAAGATAGAATTACAGAAAATTCAGATTTCAATTAGGTATTGAATTATTTTAATGCGACGCTAGTGGAGTTGATTGAAAAAAATAATTTTGATGCGGATTCGTTCAGTCTTAAAGTAGCTGATCGAAATGACGGACCCGATTGGTAATGGATGCATTGATCCTAAAGGATTAATGCTCTTTTTTGTTGAACTAATAAACGAAGGAGTAACTAGAAACGAATTAGGAATCGCATTAAAGAAGGTGGTCTAAAAGTGAATATGAAATACCAATGGCGTATTACAAAATATAACCCTGCATTTAGAGATCAGGACGGAGCATATATGAAAGATGAGTGGATAAGTTCTTCTGACATTGGCCAACATTTAATGGAAAAGAATTAACTCTAAATGAATACCTAGAAGTAGAAAAGGCTTATGTTCATGCCGTATTGAAATTTTTAAAAGAAAGCAAATTAACATCTTTAAGGGTAATTCAGTTACAAATACATCATGAATTTCTTTCTGATAAATCTTCTCTTCTTTATGAAGAAGCATTTTATTTACCGATTGTTGAGGATGCCGTTATACATGAAAAAGATATACCTACCGTTTGCAAAATGGTGTTACGGGATTATATTCATTGTCACTTCGTTTCAATGGGGCAATTTTTTGTGCATTTCGGTTGGGATTATTATATGTATATTGGTTCGAACCAACCATGTAACAATGCAATACAATTTGTTCAGAACAATAAACTTTTTGTAGAAGAGTACCCATCTCCATATTATCTTGTTGAAGAAAAGGTTATTCGGTATGTGGAATGGGCAGCTAAAGGAGAAGAAGTGATTGTAGGGGAAGAAAGATTGCAAAATGTTCCATTATCTGAACTTCAAAAAGCTCTCCATCTATCAAAAGAACATCCGGTGATTGGCTCCTTTACGATAAAACCTGACAATATAGATTTTTTCCAGCAGTTGATGAATCATACAATAGACTTAGTGAAATGCGATTACTATTTATATTGTGGAGATTGATTTGATTACATAGCAATATTTTTAGTATATTATATTTTTTTCTTTCACTATTTGGGGGATTGATGCTTTTTTATGAACTAGCTTAGCATTCTCCTATTCTTGAAACATTCATACATCTTATACGTATGAATATTATATTCATAAAATGAGAGGGGAGAGTTGATGGGTTTTATAACAAAACCTATAGGGGTTACATTAATTGCAGCGATTATGATTGGGATGCTTAACTTTACAGATTTAGCTGATATGGCTAATCTAATCGGTATAAATTTAGTTCTTTTATTCCTAACCGTGTTCATCCATGAATTAGGCCATGTGTTACTTGGAATAGGGACTGGTTACCGATTTAATTATTTAACAGTTGGTCCCATAACTATTGAAAATACAGAGCGTATACATATGAAATGGAATGATAGTTGGTTTTTATTCGGTGGCGTAGCAAGTTGTACACCATTATCAAGCGATATAACTTTAATTGCAAAGCAACATAAACGATTTGTTGTAGGGGGCCCGCTCTTTTCCATCGTAACAGCAATCGTCAGTTTTATTTTAGGAATGACATTTGATATTCAATTCATTACATACTTTGCAATTTTGAATTTACTTATTTTTATCGCTACCATTTTGCCATATAAAGGTGCGTTAAAGTCAGATGGTCGTGTATTAATGGAAATAGCTAAAGGGGGTAAAGAAACAGAAGAATTTTTAGTTTCCCTTTTATTATTAAAAGAAATGAATTCACCAAAACATCCAAAGGAATGGTCAGAAGAGTTAATCGAACAGGCTAAAACGTTACCACCAACAGTCGACAATGCAACGGTTGCATACATTCTTTTTTATTACACTTTACTAAAAGAAGATTATGAGAAAGCTTCTGAATTAATTGAACCTTTTAAGCAAATACCTGTCACAAAGGAAAATAAATTCTCGTTGTACTTTATTCAACACATACAACAAATTGATCTTATTGTTAAGAAGAATAATAACGAAGAAAAGATAAAAGAATTCCATCAATTTATGAACCTGATGGAGCCTATTAGTTATAAACGAAGTGAAGCGATTCTTGCAACATTAAAAGGGGATCAACAGGAAGCAGTTCGAAAATTATCCGAAGTCATGAAGGAAATTCAAAAGGGTAAAAAGCTATTTGGATTCTTTTATGCGGAAGAGCAGTTAACAAATTTTTTAATTAAAGAGATGGGAATCAAACATTCTTTCAAATAAGAAATTCAAGGGCTTTGTTCGAATTAGGGACAAAGCTTTTTTATGCAAAGGCCATAATATTAATTTAAGAGAGTTTATATTAGGGCAACAATCCCCATAATTATTTCGTTTGGAATGTCAACACAAAACTGGACAACCTTTATAAGGACCTATTCTTGAATTCCACAGGCGTTAAATAGCCTAGTG
>NZ_JBIQFG010000091.1:0-2360 GCF_045369345.1 Ureibacillus sp. 179-F W5.1 NHS
TGTATTTTGCAATAGAAAAGTGCAGAAAAATGCAATTAAAAATGCAGAAGTTTGCCACCCAATTAGTTTCTTTTTGACAGTGCGTGGGACAGTCTATAACTCTCACCATGAAATGAAATAATATGAGCGTGATGAATTAGTCTGTCCACTAACGCTGCTGTTAATCGAGAGTCTGTAAATATTTTGTTCCATTGACTAAATTCCAAGTTGGATGTAATAATCACGCTTTTTTGCTCGTAAAACTCCGAAATGATTTGAAATAATAATTCAGCTCCTTCTTTACTAAATGGTAAATAACCCATTTCATCTAAAATAACTAAATCTACCTTCTCCATGCGCTTTCTAAATACTGATAAACGGTGATTATGCAATGCTTGTTCTAATTCCTCAACCAAGTGTGCAATTCGATAAAAGCGGACCTCGTACCCTCGTTCACAAGCTTTTCTACCTAATCCTGTAGCTAAATGAGTCTTACCTGTTCCTGGTGAACCAACTAAAACTATATTTTGTCGGTTTTCAATAAATTTTAAACTACACAATTCCTCTTTAGTTAAATGGGGAGGGAACCGAATCTGTTCGGTCCACTCGTAAGTATGTAGGCTTTTTTTATCTAAGAATTTAGCTTTTTTCATTAACCGATTAATTTTGGCATTTTCTCTTAATTTTAATTCTTCATCAAGTACCCCATACAGGAATTGCTCTGGATTTTCAAAACTAATTTTTTCATATACATCCGCAACATAAGCTAGTCTTAAAGTTTTGCAGATTTCTCTAATATTTTGTTTCATTGGCGACCTCCTCTATAGGGGCTAATGAATCATATTTAATCCAATCTACCTCATATGGATCATTTTCACCAGGCAACTTTTCCTCCGCAATTAATTCATAAAAATTTTCATTAATACCCTTCATATCATGAGTAACTAATAAATTTGCTAAGCCATTTAATCTTTTTCGACGAATAATCAAGTTATCAACTAACAAAAACTCCTTAACTCTTCCTGGTAGATACTTAGTGTAGCGGGAATATTCCACTACTCGCGGTTTTTGAATCCATGTCTTAATGATGGATAGCCATGGTAAAGCTTTACGTTTTTTCATATATGGGCGATAGTCATCCAATAATATTTCACCGTTAGGTGAAACAATTTTTAATTGATCCCATGTGAGTATCATTTGTAACTGATTATAATTGGCACCCTTTGGTACATGAATTAACGACTGATCAACTTTTATTTCATTGTATTTATTAACTTTAACAAATTCCTCTTTAAACACAGGGTATGGCTTTTCAGGCAATGCGAGTAGATATTTCTTTTCTTCTTGCCATAAATCTTCTATCCGTACGTTTTTAGAGTAATGGATTCTATTACGATCAGCTTCCAATCTATGAAATAATTGATCTGTCAAACTTTCATAACTTTCCATGATTGGTGCCGAAGTAAAGAAATTATAACGTACATACCCTACCTTATTCTCTACATTTCCCTTCTCATGCCCACTGCGAGGATTACATACCTGAACGTCGAAGCCGTAATAGTTTTGAAATTGTATAAATTCATCGGTTAGTTGGGCTTCTTCAATTTTTGTTCTAGTTTTTTTGACTGCTGGAGTTAAGTTATCTATCCTTATCCTTTTTGGTACTCCTCCAACTTGTTTAAATAGAATGTTAAGGCCGTATAGAAAGCATTCTTGATTTTCAGAAGGTAAAGGCACTGAATAACCTGCATTACTATTCGGAAATGACATCACTAAAGCATGAATATCGACAATTTCTCCATCTTGAACTGCCTCCATAACTCCGAAATCCACTTGTGCTTCACCCGGAGGGTGTTCTAATCTTTCATAACCGTTGTCCTTTTCCTCTTGATGTGTATTTTTCCATTCAGAGATAAAGTAACAAACCGTTCGATAAGATCCCTGAAACCCTAAATCCTTTAATTCCTCAAACATTTGCTTCTTTGTCCTTCTGGACTTTTTCTTTAATTTTGAATCCTCAAATAGCCAATCTGATACAATCTCTCCCCATTTCTCTTCATACATCATTCCTTTCTTTTTAAATAATTTTTCCTGCGGTATTTGATCTTCATCCGCATACTTCTTAGCGGTTCTCCAATTTATTTTCATAGTTCTTTGAATCTCAGAGATTGAAAGACCTTTTTCATTTCTTAACTTTTTGATACAATTAATATCAGACATTGCTAGCATCCTTTCTTAACCTCCACTACAAAATTGCTTCGACACAATTAATGTAGCGGGGACTTGGGGTGACTGGCAAGTCTATTTTTTTTGCACAAAATTAGTGAAGGACTCTGCATTTTTCCTTTGCAAAGCTCTGCATTTTTATTTTGCCATACACA
>NZ_JBIQFG010000092.1:0-2114 GCF_045369345.1 Ureibacillus sp. 179-F W5.1 NHS
CCAAAATTTTGTTTCAACTGTTAAGTTGAAACTGTATTTCATTAACGTTTTGTTGTTCAGTTTTCAAGGTTCATGTTTCGCTACTCTTTTAAAGCGACTTTTTATAGTATAACATCGAATATCTCGTATGTCAACAATAATATTATCTACTGTAAATAGCGATAACTTTTTTAGTATAACATTATATTTTGGTGTTGTCAAACACTTTGCACATCTTTATTGACAACTTTATTATTATACCAATCACACTCAGTAAAGTCAACAACAATTTTAAATATCGTACAAATCCAGCCTTACTGAAGCGGCAACTTTTACTATATCACTATAATTTATTGTATGCAAGTATTTTTATAAGAATAATATTTTCTTTTTTGGCTTTATTAAATATAAAACTTTACCCATAACTAAAATGATTTTAGAGAGTTGTTTCTTTCTAAGTGATTACAACTTATGACAAACGAAGATTATTAGTATATGCCTAATTTGAGGATAAGTTACCTTTAGGTAACCTTGTAATAAAAAAGTGCATACTTCACATGATAAAAGAGCATCTGTAAAATATGTGTTGAATAAAGAGGAACATTTGTATAGAAAAGAGGTATTCGTTTATGGGACAATCATTAAAAGGAAAAACGGCACTCATTACAGGGAGTGGTAAAGGAATTGGAAAAGCCACTGCAATCGCTCTTGCAAAGGAAGGCGTTAATGTAGGGCTTTTAGCTCGAACAGAGGCAGATTTAAAAAGTGTTATATCAGAAATTGAATCAACTGGAGTAAAAGTCGCTTATGCTACAGGAGATGTTGCTTCACTCGAACAAGTGGAAAAAGCAGTCGATTCACTTACTAATGAACTAGGATCCTTCGATATTTTGATTAACAATGCTGGGATAGGAAAGTTTGGTGGCTTTCTAGATCTTTCTCCTGAAGAATGGAAATCTATGATTGATGTTAATTTAATGGGAGTCTACTACGTAACACGAACAGTTCTTCCGCAACTAATTGAAAAAAACGGTGGAGATATTATTAATATTTCCTCTACTGCTGGACAAAAAGGTGCCCCCGCTACAAGTGCATATAGCGCATCTAAATTTGGCCTTCTTGGTTTAACAGAGTCATTAGCACTAGAAGTTCGGAAACATAATATTCGTGTTACTGCTTTAACACCAAGCACTGTCGCTACAGAGCTTGCTTTTAAAGAAAATTTAACGGACGGCAACCCAGAAAAGGTTATGCAGCCGGAGGATTTAGCTGAATTTATCGTTTCCCAACTGAAACTTCATCCTCGTGTATTTATTAAATCAGCTGGCTTATGGTCTACCAACCCATAAGTAAAAATAAAAAGGAAGTTATAAAGGGTGTGAACTGAACCCCGAATAGGTCCACTTTTTTTAAAGTGTCCACTATTCGGGGTTCAGTTCAGTGATCTATTTATATCTTAGATTCACCCTTCTTTTTCGTCTTTTAAATCTGCAGAAATCTTAATTTGCTCTATACGTTTTTTTCCCCACTCGTACATCATCTCTACAATAGGCAGTAAAGTCATCCCAAGATCTGTCATGGAATATATCACTTTTGGTGGCATTTCGGGATACACTTTACGATGAACGATCCCATCCTCCATCAGCTCTCTTAATTGATTTGTTAGTATTTTATGTGATATTTTTGGAAAAATTTTTTGCAATTCACTAAATCGATGTGGTCCCTCTACACCTAGATGCCATAAAATAACCACTTTCCATTTTCCACTTATAATCGATAAGGTTAATTCTTTCTCACAATGAAAGTCACCATTGTTAATCTTTTCTTTTATCTCATCGCGTAATCTATCGGTCATAATTTTTGACTCTCCATTCACAAATTTCAATATAGGCAACTAACATACCTTACTATTGTTTAGTATATCATTATTAAATCTAGATAAATGAAACTACGCTTAGCTGGTATATGTATGTCAACTAACAAAATATCAATGATACTCTTTTGAACCTCAAGTTAAAGATTAAATCCTGAAAGCTGCGAAGCGCGATGACACGTCGAAAAACTGCGTCATCTGCGTCAGTCCGATGCTCATGTACCAAGTACACTGCGCTTCGGGCTTCCTTGATTCCTTGTTT
>NZ_JBIQFG010000093.1:0-2086 GCF_045369345.1 Ureibacillus sp. 179-F W5.1 NHS
CAGTAAATTACCGAAAACATGCCAGCCAATTAGCTGCATAATAATAACTCTAACTTTAAGGGGTCACTACCGAATTGTGCCCGATTATTGAATAACGATTTGTTTTAAAACGAATTTTAGTTCCTTTTTCTGAAAGCTTTTGTTAATATCTATTTTCCATGCCAAAAATTCCTGTAGAGAAAACTGTAATCCTTTTTATTATTTAATATTTACATCAAAAACATACGAGATATTCCCTTCATTCCATTTTGCATTTACTTCATAAATATAATATCCCTCATTTGTAGGTAGGGTGATTTCGCTTTCTCTAATATCTATAGATTTAACGGACCCGTCTTCACTTTCCTCGTTTATTTTTAACGAAAGAGGGCTTCCATCAATTTCAATTTTTAATTTTGTACCTTTCTCCAACTCTAACGTATCAAATTCATCCGCTAACCCTTTTTTATCTAAATTGCTTTTTTTATTTGCTTCAAAATCCTCTTCAACCCACTCGAAATTTCCTATTATCATTGTATATTCTTTATTATCGCTAACAATTTTGCCTTCTACAGGTTCAAACGTATCAAAAGAAGATAAAACATTACAACCAGATATATAAATAACTGACAATATCAAAATAAGAATTTTTTTCATACTTCTTCCTCCCATATATCACTATAAGTACTTTAGTAAATGTATAATTCATTTTATCAAAAAATAACTATTAACTTTAAACTGTATTAAATATATTACAATCGCAATATATTATTGTATAATTTTGTCATATAATATAGGAGGTTGGTTATGAGAAAATTATTTTTTGGCTTTCTCTTAGTGGGAGGCAGTTTTTTATTTTATGATGAGGCAGATGCAGCCGAATTAAGTAATTCTACTGAAGAACAACAAGTAGCACAAACTGAATCAGAAGTAGAAACGATTTATTTTACTGAAGATCAAGATATTTTAATAACTGATGATGTCATTATTAGAAGAATCTCTGATTCACCAAGTGTCGAAATGGCTAATTTATCATTGAAAAGCAACTATAATAATACAGGTATTTCTCTTCTAGGCGCTGGAGAATGGGACCTAATTGGCGACGAATTTGTTGGAAGTAAATCTAGTATTTATCCATCCCATGGCGGAGATTACCGCGTAACTATTGTTCAATCTAAGTTTGGTCCCTATCTATACTCTTTAAGAGAACATGATCCTTTACTTGATACGACTGTAAAAAATTTCAAATTTTCTGGTGCTGGTTTTTATGAAATGATATTCCCTGATATTTCAGGATATTGTGACGGGGATAATGGCCAAGCTGAATTTTTCATTTATAAGTCTACTATGCAATCTACAAAAGACTTAATTACTTTTTGGGATTAATTAAAATATTAATAGATACAATTCTATTATTGTTTTATAAAAATAAGAAGAGGCTTACTTTTATATATTTGAGTAAGCTTCTTTTAACATTAAAGAAAGGAGTTCTATTAAAATTATAAGAAGAAATACTCGCTTAAAGTGTATGAATAAATCTAGTTATGAATATGCGTTCCTTAACAAACGAGCTAGAATGTTGACATCAAGATGATAATTATTCCCTTTACTTGTTGAACTAAAGCAACTGTTAGTTTACATAAAAAAAGTATATATCTGACTAAGTTGCTTACAATTCTTTCAAAATCCAGGACCTGCCATGATATAAATTAAAACAAACAGGAACATAATTAAAGATACTATAAAAATTTCTCTTCTATTAATGTTACTTGCTTTTCTATTTTTATTAATTATCTTCCTATAATTCCCTTGAATTTCCCTTTTTTTTTGATTTTTTTCTTCTAAGTTCATTACACCCGCTCCTTTTCATCTAATACTCTTGTTTACTATTTCCCCTAAAAATTTCAATACAATATTTAGATTCTTAAACTAATCTACTCCATTATTTAACTATATTCGATACAATCTCAACCTTAACATTAACATAATTATACAAGCCATTTACTGAGTCTTATACCACAATCTGGCCCTTTTGTATTTCGCAAGTAAAAATTGAGCCATTTATTAATTAAAAACTGATCCACTTAAACCGAACTATTTTCTAGCC
>NZ_JBIQFG010000094.1:0-1829 GCF_045369345.1 Ureibacillus sp. 179-F W5.1 NHS
GGAGTGATTAACTCCCGACCTCTCACACCACCGTACGTACGGTTCCGTATACGGCGGTTCAATTAAGATGAATAACGCAAAGTTTCGTAACGAACTTTCAGACTTTTCAGCCCTTGGCTTTCCCAATAGGAATTGCCGGGGGTTCTGTGTAATATGGGGCTTTTAGAAATGCGCCAGTACCCTTTTCGGGTGTTTCCCCACTCGTATGCTTTTCCATAAGGAACTTTCAACCGAGTAAGATTTCTGACTCTTGTTTGAGGTTTCTTCCAATTCTTCCATAGACACATCCTTAATCTTCTTTTAATCCAGCTATCTAGTGATTTGAATATGGAATTCGTATCTGCTAATGCAAAATAACCACACCACCCCATTAGAAATTGGTTTAACTTCTCGATTCTGTATTCCATGGAGTATGGCATCTTTCTTGAGGTAATTTCTCGTATTTTCTTCTTCATTCGAACTAAGCTTGTTTTCGCAAGACGAACCTTTGGTTCTTTATGATTCGTGAAACTAAAACCTAAGAACTTCCGGTTCCAAGGACGGTCTACTGCTGATTTCTTTTCGTTTATTTTTAAACGAAGTTTTCCTTCGATAAATCTTTGTACACTCGTCATTACTCTTAATCCCGCACGTTCTGTTTTCACATAAATATTACAATCATCTGCGTATCGAACGAATTTATGTCCACGTTCCTCCAACTCTTTATCGAGTTCATCTAGAACTATGTTTGAAAGTAAAGGACTTAAAGGTCCACCTTGTGGTGTTCCTTCTTCTGTACTTGAAACCACTCCATTTATCATGACACCGGCTTGGAGGTATTTACGAATAAGTTTTAATAAAGATTTATCTGAAATTTGTTTCGCTAATGTTGCCATTAGTCGGTCATGATTGACCTTATCGAAGAATTTCTCTAAATCCATATCAATCACCCATCGATAACCTTCCTTTATATAACCCTTTGCTTTCCGAACGGCGTCATGGGCGCTCCGGTTTGGACGGAATCCATAACTCTGGTCCGAAAATGTTTTGTCATATTCCTTCGATAAAATCTGCGAGATAGCTTGTTGAATCAAACGGTCTGTCACGGTTGGGATACCTAGTAAACGTACACCACCATCTGGTTTCGGGATTTCGACTCGACGTACTGGTTGCGGTTCATAGGTTCCATTCAAAATCTGCGATTTAATGTTTTTCCAATTTTCGATAATGTGCTGTCGTAAGGTTTGTACGGGCATCATGTCTACTCCATGGCTTCCTTTATTCGCTTCAACTCGCTTTAGCGCTTGTATCATGTTTTGCCGTTCGAGAATTTGATCCAACATCATCATTTCGTTCCTTTCCGTGATTAGCTTATCTTCTTATGTCCATCTGAACTCCACCCTCCGCAAATACCCTCGTGGGATTCACCACTACTTTCTAAGCGTGAGGTTTTTCTGTTTTCTGTGCTTATTCATTCTAGATGGAAAGCCAAGGGCTAATCTCTCTCAATTGTTCAGTCCTTCCGAGTAATTCTAGACCTACTCGTACTATGACCTCTGCTGACTTCTGACAGTTCAGCTACTTGTCTCCAAGTAGGTTATGAAGGGTACTTCACGTTTCTGTCAGACCTCCCCGGGTAAGCGTATGCACTGTCACACCATCTATCCTCCTCATTTACTTGATATGACCTTCGACAGAAGGACTTTGTTTTGTAATGCAAACTCATTCAATCATACCTAGCCTTATATGAGATTCGTGTTCCTCGGACCGGTGTTTTGCCTCCAGCTTCCTTCAGATTCCGCGTCGCCACGGACACCCTTGCTCTTAGCTAACCTCTACTTCAGTCTTCG
>NZ_JBIQFG010000095.1:0-1780 GCF_045369345.1 Ureibacillus sp. 179-F W5.1 NHS
CCTCCCTCTATAAATGTTGTTGTACCAACGGTTTGAACCATTGATCACGTGTTAAAAAAATATTTTTCGACAAAGGTTTTTACAGTATTTTTATATTATGTGAAACTATTCCAACACATGGGTACGCTACGCGGTCACTACTGGATAATGGTGGAAAGTAGTGATTGGAAATTATACGATGCACAATGGATCTCTGCGTAGCTTATGATGACGTACCCTCCCATGTCTCTGGGCATCTGTGTGCCTACATTCCTTCGTTCGGTCTAGTCATAAGGCAGAGGCTAGCGAAGCTCCTTTAGGGACTCAAGGTCGAATGGAAAAAATAGTGCCAGCTTCTCCGTGTCATCCTGTTGTCTAGGTATATTAAGGGGATGTAGAACTTACATAGCCTCTACGAGACTAGGAATATCCTTCATCATTCGCTGTGCGTCAAATGCTTTGTACTTGGTACTAATTCCGTGTAACACCTTTAATAGCTTTCCGCATAGAACCACGATGGATTGCTTCTTACGCAACGGATTAACCTGACGGTTAGTGTAATACTCATGAAGCTTTTTAAAGGCCTCATTGTGGCGAATCATTGGCATCATTACTCGGAAAAGGAGGGCACGTAGTTTCCTTCTACCACGTTTAGATATACGTTTTTGACCTTTGTGCTGACCGGATGAGTTTTCACGTAACGTTAATCCCGCAAGCTTAATAATTTGGCGTGGATCACTGTAGTGTGAGAAGCTTCCAATTTCAGCTAAAAGGTCGACAATTGTTGTATCTCCCAGTCCTGGTACTGTTTTGAGCCATTCATATTCTACGGATGTTTTAACAAGTTCAACTAACTGCTGTGTAAGGCTTTCAATTTCTTGTTCTAACTGGTTGTAACGACGGACAAGTGTGGCGATTTCAAAACGGGCCATCTCCCGTCCTTCTGTTACACCGATAGAGGTAGCTGCGACTTCGATAAGATGCTTTGTTTTCGGTCTCTGAGGAGATTTCATCCCCTCTACTTTTTTGAATAATGCGAGCACTTCAACAACTTGTTTCTCATGAAGGTCACTCGGGAATGGGGTACATTCGAGAGCAGCCAGTGCCATTTTTCCAAACTTCGGAAATACATTAGTAAATTCAGGGAAATAGCGATCTAGCCAGCGGATCATCATGTTTTTAACAGCACCAAATTCCTCAACCAACTTTTCTCGAAACGTTGAGCCAACACGGAGTTCAGCCTCCATGTCTCTCAAAATACGTGGGTAGCTAAAACGTCCGTCTTTAACAAGTCTAGCAATGACAAGGGCATCCTTACGGTCATGTTTGGTCGGTAGATTGTCATCTAGCTCCTTTGACCGCTTAACATGCATTGGATTGGTCATGACAAGAGGAATGCCTCGTTCTTGAAGAAAGTAGGCTAAATTTAGCCAATAATGACCTGTCGGCTCAATCCCTACCATAACTTCAGTTTTTTCGGATTCTTTCATAGTTGCCAAAATCCGTTTATAGAAAAGTTCAAAGCCATCTCTAGATTGAGAAACAGAAAAAGATTTTTGGAGCACTCGTCCTCGATCATCAACAAAGCACGCGTAATGTGTACGTTTTGCAATGTCAATTCCAATGACTAGCGTTTTTTCGGTGACTTGATTAATTTTTTGATTTTGTTTAAAATCCATTATGGAGTCCTCCTTGGTTAAAAATTAGGGGTCAATTCTCGAGATTTGACACCCCGTATCATACCAAGAGGGCTCTTTTTTGTTCAAGTCCTCGAAAATCCTTCTAACAGGAATGCTCCTTT
>NZ_JBIQFG010000097.1:0-1573 GCF_045369345.1 Ureibacillus sp. 179-F W5.1 NHS
AATAGCGAAAGGTGAATTTGAGTTTCCTCAAATTCACCTTTCTCACTATTTGAAGCTAGTTATGTCCCAGCCTCTTTTAGCTTTTAAATAACATTTGCTTCAAGCAAGCGTCCCGCTATTTTAATATAAAAAGTTGATATTGATAAAAGCCAACAATAGTTCACCTTTTAGAAATAAAAAAGGTATTTTTGTGATGAAATGAGCAATTTTTGTCATAAATGAATGATTTTATTTTCGGAATTGTGCGTCATTTCGGGGAAGTTCTATGTTATAGTATTAACATTACTATAAAAACGATTGACTTACTTCGATTTAATATGTAGTAAGTCTTACTTTTTATAAAAGGAGTAGATAATATGGTAGTAACAAAAATTCAAGCACCCTTTCGACATGATCATGTAGGTAGTTTTTTAAGACCTCAAGCTTTAAAGGAAGCTCGCTCAAAATTTCAAAATAAGGAAATTACATATAGTGAATTAAAATTAGTAGAAGATGAAGAAATTATTCGTCTTATTAATAAACAGAAAGAAGTAGGCGTGTTAGCTATTTCGGATGGTGAGTTCCGTCGTAGTTGGTGGCACTTTGATTTTTTAGGTAGTCTAGAAGGTATGGAGTATTATGAAAAAGAACATGGATTAAATTTCCATAACTTAGAAACTCGTAAAGAAGGGGTTCGTGTTATTGGAAAAATTGATTTTGGCGAACATCCATTTTTAGATCACTTTAAATTTATACGTGACCATGCTGGAGATTCTGTTGTAAAGTTCACGATTCCAAGTCCTAACATGTTACATGCACGCGCGGATAAAAATGTTGACATTTATGCAGATGAAAAGGATCTTATTGAAGATACAATTAAAGCATATCAAAAAGCGATTCAAGCCTTTTATAATGCAGGGTGCCGCTACTTGCAGTTAGATGATACTTCATGGGCTAGTCTTTTCTCAGAAGAAAAACGAGCTGACTTAGTAGCTGAAGGGAAGGACCCACAACAGTTTATGAACACATTGCAATATGTCATTAATGAGACGGTTAAAAATAAGCCAGCTGATATGACAATTACGATGCACATTTGCCGTGGGAACTATAAATCCACATTCTTTTCTAGCGGTGGCTATGATTATGCTGCAGAAGTCATTTTTGGTGGCTTAAATGTGGATGGATTATTTTTAGAATTTGATGACGACCGTTCTGGTAGTTTTGAACCTTTAAAATATGTAAATCGCAAAGATTTAAAAATTGTTTTAGGTTTAGTGACATCTAAATTTGGGGAATTAGAAGATAAAGAGTTCATAAAGGCACGTATTCAAGAAGCAGCAAACTATGTTTCATTAGATCAACTTTGTTTAAGTCCTCAATGTGGATTTTCTTCAACAGAAGACGGCAATATTTTAGAAGAGGAAAACCAGTGGCAAAAATTGAAGTTAATTAAAGAAATCGCTGAAGAAGTTTGGGGATAATCGATGTAAACTTGAATCTACTTATGTAGGTTCAAGTTTTTTATTAATTCTTTTAAAACCACGTGCTCTGCACGTGTGAAAATATACTTTTAGAGTGGTAATGGAGATGGAAT
>NZ_JBIQFG010000098.1:0-1559 GCF_045369345.1 Ureibacillus sp. 179-F W5.1 NHS
ATCCGTCGGAAAGCATTTGCCCATCGAGATACGTTTACAAGTTTAGAAGAAGCTCAGGCCTATCTAACAGAAATCATCATGAGATTAAACTCTCGTAAACATTATAAGAAAAATCAAACCCACCATGAATTAATGCTAGAAGAACGTGCAGCTCGGCAAGTAAGTGCAGATATTATTCCATTTGATGCCTCTGAGTTGTTTGAATTTAGAGTGGACAAATATAGCACGATTACTTATAGACAAAATCGTTATTCTGTTCCAGAAGGACATGTAGGAGAATGGGTGAAAGTAAAAGCGAGTGCGGAAAAAATTCTTATTTTTAGTGATAATGCCTGTATCGCAACACATAAGCGAAGTTGGCAGATCCATCAGTGGATTATGGATATCTATCATTACTTACGTACATTTGAAAAGAAAAAAGGTGCATTGGCTCAAAGTGAATGTTTGAGTCAAGCACCAACAAAAATAAAAAAATTATACAAAGATTATTATATTGGAAATGAGCGAGATTTTCTAGAGTTACTTATCTATCTAAAAGAACATAACAATCTAGAAAAAATCATAGTGGCAGTTGAACAACTTGAGAAGAACCCTATGGTTCAAATATCAACAGATAAGATTATTTTCTTAGCTAATCAATGCGAACACATTCATAAAACTGTACATTCCAAAAATGAGGTCACCACCCAATCTCTCGAAAATCTTTCAGCCATTACGGCATTATTCGAAACTAAAAAGACAGGGGTGCTTCATTAATGGATAAGCGACAAGAAATGATTGAAATGTGTAAAGAACTTCGACTACCAAGCATTCGAGGATTTATACAAGATGATGATATGTGGAAACAATATCAGACAGCAGAAGATTTCTTATATCACGCACTGGTCCAAGAGATGCAAGATCGAGAAGTGCGAGCAAAAGCGAATCGGATTCGTTCAGCGAATTTTCCAGAAAAGAAACTATTAACTGAATTAGAGACTGAGAGATTACCGCAAAATGCGGCCTCTCGTCTCTCTCATTTAAAGAAATTAGATTTTATTCAAGAAAAACAAAACGTTTTATTAATCGGATCACCAGGTACAGGTAAAACACATATAGCAATTGGTTTAGGAATTGAAGCTTGTTTAGCAGGTTATAAGGTGTATTTTACAACGGTGTCATCCCTTGTAAATCAGTTAAAAGAAAGCCGTTCTGAAAGAACGTTACGTTCATTTGAATTGAGGTTTGAAAAGTATGATTTAGTGATTATCGATGAGCTAGGTTACATTTCTTTTGATAAAGAAGGCGCAGAATTATTATTTACTCATCTTTCCCTACGGGCAGGACGAGCGTCAACGATAGTTACAAGTAATTTATCATTTGATCGCTGGGAAGAAGTTTTTCATGATCCAGTTTTAACAGCTGCTTTAACAGACCGATTAACACATAGAGCCTATATGATAGACATGGTTGGACCATCTTATCGAATATTAGATACAAAAGAATGGCTAGAAAATAGTTCGGTTTAAGTGGATCAGTTTTTAATTAATAAATGGCTCAATTTTTACTTGCGAAATACA
>NZ_JBIQFG010000099.1:0-1421 GCF_045369345.1 Ureibacillus sp. 179-F W5.1 NHS
AATGGCTAGAAAATAGTTCGGTTTAAGTGGATCAGTTTTTAATTAATAAATGGCTCAATTTTTACTTGCGAAATACAGATGTAGCAGGAATGGATGATAAAGGTAAACCGATTAGACGCGATTGGTTTGAAAAGCACGAAGGGGAATTAAAGATTGTATGGGGACATGACCCAAAACCAGAACCGTTTATGAAAAATAATACGATTAACATTGATCAAGGTGTTGTCTTTGGAGGAAAACTGACATGTTATCGTTATCCAGAAGAACAGTTTGTTTTTGTAGAAGCTTTGAAAAATCATTCAGGAAAAAATGATTTAGATAATCCTTTATATAGGTGTAAAGCAGATTAATAATATATATGAAAGGTTATTACAATTGCGTAATACCTTTTTATTTTTTATACTCTTGTATATTTTTTAACAAATTAAGGAAAAGTAAATGAGTGATTAGTAAAATAATGGTAATTATGTTATATATATTGATAGTGAGAAAAGAGAGAGAAAAGGGGGAACATTGAGTGAGTTTAAATTTTTCAAAAGAACAGTATCAATTATTTTATGAGATTCAGAACTTTTTCTTTAATGAAATGACGGTAAATCTTTCGGATCAAGAAATAGAAAAGCTCCTATTGTTTATTCAAGAAACTGTATCACCCTACCTATATAACTCCATTTTATACGATGTGTACCGTATCATTGAAAAACAATGCGAGAACATTGAAGAAGAGGTGCTAAATTTAGAAAAATCAAAAAAAAATGTAAAATCCCTTTATAATTAATTTCGCTTTCTAAGAGGTGTTACATATTACTTTGTGAGTTTGCAATAAAGTTGACATCACTTTATTGCAAACTCTTTTAGTTTTACCTTTTAACTTCATCATACCCAATGTATTTTTCCTCACATATCTATTCCACAAATACACCAAATATAATGAGGTGGAGTTGAGAAAGGAAATATACTAGTAAAATTTTAAAAAAATCAAATTTTTTGTTTAACAGACGTTTCTTCGGGTAATTCAATAATAGTGAATAGTAAGTAATAAAATTAAGTAATCCTACAATAATAATGATAGTTTGTCAGTGAAAAATGGATGGATCAAACAGAAGAATATGTAACATGAGTAGCGAAATTAGAATGTGATATTCCAATCGTTGTTCATACATAATTATTTATGCAGCTACATATAATGTTGAAGATTGTAAGTAAGTGAAGGGTAATATACTTACACTTAAATGTAACGGCTAGTTTCTCATAATTTGAATTTGAAAATCCCAGTTAAGCAGATTGACTCTAGCCTAACTGGGATAATATACAAATAAAAATTGTAATGTGATAATAAAAATTCCTCCCTCTATAAATGTTGTTGTACCAACGGTTTGAACCATTGATCACGTGTTAAAAAAATATTTTTCGACAAAGGT
>NZ_JBIQFG010000009.1:0-38558 GCF_045369345.1 Ureibacillus sp. 179-F W5.1 NHS
GCCCCTTTAGGGGCAGTTAGTAAGGAGCCCTTATAGGGCGTTACTAAAACCGCCTGTTTTACAGGCGGATATTTATTTTTGCAAGTATTTCGATTTTTAGAAAGCCCAGTCGCCGTTACGGAAAATAGGAACGACAGTACCATCTTGTTTAATCCCATCGATATTCATTTTGTCAGAACCAATCATGAAATCAACGTGAACTGTAGATGTATTCATCCCATTTGCTTGCAGTTCCTCTTGACTCATTGTTGTCCCACCTTCAATTGTTGTAGGGTAAGCCGAACCGATAGCTAAATGATTCGATGCATTTTCATCATATAACGTATTGAAGAAAATGATGCCGGATTGGGAAATCGGCGAAGGATCTGGAACAAGGGCAACTTCTCCTAATCCAGTAGCTCCTTCGTTTTCAAATACTAATTTTTTAATCGCTTCATCGCCCTTTTCAGCGGAGATATTAACAATTTTTCCATCTTTAAAATGAACTTCAATACCTTCTATTAATGTACCCGCATAACTAAGCGGTTTTGTACTGCGAACAACCCCATCCATGCGGCGCGTATCAGGAGCCGTGAATATTTCTTCTGTCGGCATATTCGCGATAAACTCTTCACCTTTAGGGTTATAACTTTCTGCACATGCCCAAATATGGTTTTTTGGTAAACCTAACGTTAAATCTGTCCCAGGAGCAGTGTAGTGAAGGGCATCAAACTGAATTTCATTTAATTTTGCCGCTTTTTCATTTAATGTTTTCTTATGTTCATCCCATGCAGCAATTGGGTCTTCTTCATAAACGCGACATGTTTTAAAAATTTGATCCCAAAGGGCATCAACTTGTTCTTCAGAAGTTGCTAAATGGGGGAATACTGTTGCCGCCCAACTAGCTCCTGCTGCTGCAGCAACCGTCCATTTTAAATCATCGTTTTGTGTAGCTTTACGTTGGGCATGGAACGCTTTGCCCGCCACATTTTGGAAAGCTGCCACTTTCGTAGGGTCTACCCCATTTAACAGACCAGGGTCGCTAGATAAAATCGAAAGACGGCTCACTCGGTGGTTTAAAACATGATCTTCTGATTCATCAATTTCGTATTGTGGAATGTCCGTTAATACTTCTGTTGGTTGGTGTAAATAGTGTAATTTTGTAATTTCATCATCAGACCATTTGACAATAACCTTTTCTGCACCTAACGCATAAGCTTCCTGTGTAATGAATCGAGCTAAAGGAGCTTGATCAACAGTAATTGTCATTTTCACCCAATCTCCCGGTTGAACATTAATGCCTTTAGCAACTAACAGCTTTGCGTATTTTTGTAAATTTTCCATAAAGTTATTTAACATGAATGTATTCCTCCAATTTTGTGTAACTGTATCCAATATTATCATAATTTTATAAAAAATTATTTAACGAATTCAGATGGATTCATTTTATTTTGTGAAGCGGTTTGCATAGCTACTAGCAACAAAGGAATCGGGTTTTATTTTTGGTTCTAACCCGATTGATTCTAATCGGGAGACCATCTCTTCAACAAAAACTCTTGTTTTATTTCTTTTCCCAGAACCAATATCAATATGCCCTTCGATGGAAAAAGAAGCTCCTTTATAAATGTTTGGTAGAACGACATTAATTAATTGTTCTTTATGTTCATTTGTAAATAAGGAAACAACTTCTTCTGTAAGGGTTGTTTCAAAGGAAATCCGTTCATGTAAATTTGTCATTTTCCTAGGAATAATTACTTTTCGAATACATGCCCAAACACCTTTTCTTTCTTGTTGAATGACAATACCGGTGATGAACTTTGTGTAATGGGTGAAAACTTGAGAATCGGTTCCGAACATTAAACGAAAATTACCAATCGGATCTTTCTTCATGAAATGCAATATATTTTGAAATACTTGATCAAAGGGCATATTTTTTTGACTTAAATTTTGAAAGGTATTTGCCATTTCAGTATCCTTATTCATTTTTCCACCTTTCTTGTAAGTCCAGTGATTAATACATCTTATTCGATACATAGGCAGATTGATAACTAGAACTAAAATGGAACAATTGATAACATTGTAGATAGATTGTGTGGAATTTTTTGAAAATATGTAAATTGGAGTGGGATAGTTGATCGAAAAAGTAGACTTTAAACATTGTATTAAGACGGAAGAGGAACTTCGAGAGATTGTAGGATTTCCTAGTGAATTAGTTAAAAATAAAGTAATAACTTATTTAGATCATCATTGTGTCGATTTTATTTCGAAATCGCCGTTTTTAGTAATATCTACTTCGGATCAATTTGGCAATTGTGATGTTTCACCAAGAGGAGATCAACCTGATTTTGTTCACGTGTTAAATGAAAAGCAGCTCATTATACCGGAAAGGCCCGGGAATAAAAGAATGGATTCGTTGCGCAATCTTTTGTCCAACCCTAAAATAGGCCTTCTCTTTTTCATTCCGGGACTTGGTGAAACATTAAGGGTGAATGGTCGTGCCACAATTGTAAATGATGAAGCTTTACTTGAACAAATGGCTATAAGGGGGAAAATGCCCCTTTTAGGAATCGCTGTTGACGTGGAAGAATGTTTTATACATTGTGCGAAAGCATTTAAACGATCCGGTCTATGGGAGCCGGATACTTGGACAGAGAAAGAATTGTTACCCTCGGCTTCCAAAATATTATTTGAACACGCAAAACTTCCGAATAGTAGTGTCGAGGATATCCAAGAGAGGTTGGAAGAAAGCTATAGTAAGAGACTTTATTAATTGTATGTATAAAAGGTAAGGGCATTTCCCTTACCTTTGAATATCACGATTTATTTACTGATTGGATTATTCCTCATTAAAATCTAAATTAACAGGTTGAGTAGGAAGGAATTCAGTTGCCATCATATTTGTTGAAGGGACTGAATCGTCTACTTCCTCAAATCGGAATCCATCCGCCCAAACTTTTCCATTTCCTACCAATAAGACGCCGAAATGAATGGATGTACTTTGTACAGGTACGTCTAGTACGATTGAATAATAGTTCCACTCAGTCGTCCCTGTAATAGAACGGTTATCCATATTGTCAAATTGAATTGTATCCCCTGATGCATTATCGATTCGACACCATGCACCGCATTTATCTACTTGTTCTGTTTTTAAATAACACGACAATTTAATCCGTTTCCCTTTATAGATATCTGCTTGAAAACTTTGCATAATTGTTCCAAATTGCCCTTCACCAACATCTCCGGTGGAAAATAATACACCTGATTTCGTTCCTAAATGGAATACTTGATCATCAACCCCAAATGCATAGTTAGCTGGGTGGGAACCACTTAAAAATCATCCCTTTACTTTGTTACTCATATTGCTTTCCTCCATTCCGCCTATTGATCGCATCATTTTTCGATATTTTCCAGGAGGCATGGTATATACTTCTTTAAACGCGCGGGTGAAAGCTTCTTGCGATTGAAATTGTAGCATAAATGCAATTGTAATAATTGTTTCATCGGACGGAGTGTAGAAGAAACATTGCAGCTGTCGCAAGACATCTTAAACGTATATACTCTCCAATCGTTAATCCAGTTTCTTGTTTAAATACCCTTAGTAAATGATATTTTGAATATCCTACAACAGAAGGGAATTGTTTTAGTTGCAAATCATCGGTTATATGATTTTCGATATAGAGTATCAGTTGTTGCGTAGCTTCACTATATACCATTTGTGAATCACCTCTATTTCATCTTACATAAAATGAACGGAAAATTTTTGATATCAATTGCTAAAATGTACGAACAGTATGAGGAAACAAAATATAAAAGACCATCTGTAAATGACAGATAGTCTAACCGTATTTATGAATAATCCGTTACGATGAATGTTCCTGTCGTAGCAAAATTCGTCATGTCTTGGAAAATTCCTTCTACTTCTGAAAGTTTAATTTCCCGATTTACCATTTTCCCTGGTTGTAATTTACCGAGGGCAACTTGCGATAAAAGGGAATCGAAACGGGAAGCTGGCATACCAAGGGTAGTAATAAAGGACAACATAAACAAAGTTTATTGTTACCTTCTTCGAAATGAAGTTAGAACCGATTTGTATTATTCTTTTTTTTGAGTTGCAGTTTTTGTTGCTTTTGCTTGTACGTGTTCTTTAGCAATTTCCATGTTCGCTCTTAAAGTAGCTGAGTCTAAGTTGTTATTTAATGCAGCTTCTTCATTTAGTTTCTCTTCCTTTTTCATCCTGATTTCCTCCATTACTTTTAGCTGTCCTTTAGATTGCCCAATTTCATGTAGAAAATGTCATGTTATTCAAAATGGGTTTCTATTTAAGGTGCGTTTACATAGTATTAGCAAAAATATGGATACTATAATGCAAAGGAGTGATACGAATGGCTATATGTCCTTTATGTAATTCATTAAAAACGTTAGAAGTAAATTGCCCAAAATGTCATACGACATTAGAGGATTCAGGGAAAGTGTCTGATTATTTGGATCTTTATGGACACTATAATGATGAAGAAACGGTCAAAATGGGAGATGGTTATCCTAATACGGCAAAAGATCAAATTTGTCCCCATTTAATGGTTTGTAAGTCTTGTGGATATGATGAAGTACGGTTTATTAAAGAGGAATAATGAATGGTCATCGCACTGTTTATTTACAGTGCCTTTTTTTATTTTTTAATAAGTTCGCCGTATTTTACTCCCATTAGAATGAAGGGATTACTTCCATTAATAATAGGGAATGTACTATTTGTTTTTCTGTTGTTAAAAGTATATTTTCTTCAGATTGCTTTGCATGGGAATACACTGTGAAATATTTTGATATAAAATATAGGAAGAAATGGAGGAAAGTGTTATATTTGGTACATAATTCTAATAACAGACATGTCACTCAAACTTCTGTCAAAAAGTAAATAGATGGAGGGGAAGTTAAAACATATGTAATAGAAAAGAGATCGTCAATTGGAAGACGATCTCTTTGGAAACTTTGGAATAATCGATTATTTAAGAAATGACTTTATGTTGAGTATTTAAAACCTCTTTCAATGAATCGAGTTCTAATTTGTTTAGTGGCACCATTGGTAAACGTACACCACCAACCGGAATTCCGTTTAAATTTAAAGCTGCTTTTACTGAAGTCGGATTAGGAGTAGCAAAAAGTACTTTCATGATAGGTAACAATTTACGATGGTCCTTTGCTGCTTCACTTAAGTTCCCGATTAGGAATTTTTTAATCATCGCTTGCATCTCTTGACCAATAATATGAGACGCCACTGAAATGACACCAGCTCCTCCAATGGATAAGACAGGTAATGTTAAGCCATCATCCCCGCTATATAATGAAAAATTACTAGGTGTTTTTTCGATAATTTCAGCCATTGCATCTAAATTACCACTAGCTTCTTTAATCGCAACGATATTTGGTATTGCTGAAAGACGAACAATCGTTTCAACTGAAAGACTTACAATGCTGCGACCAGGTACATTGTATAGAATGATTGGTAAGGATGTTTCATCTGCAATTGCTTTGAAGTGTCGATACAATCCTTCTTGAGAAGGTTTGTTATAGTATGGAGCTACTAACATGATGCCATCCACACCAACGTTTTCAGCCTGTTTTGTTAATTCAATCGAGGCTTTTGTGTTGTAAGAACCTGTACCGGCAATAATCGGAACTCTCCCATCTACAACCTTCACAGTAAATTTAAATAATTCTACCTTTTCATCTTCTGATAAAGTTGGGGATTCTCCAGTCGTACCTGAAATGACTAAAGCATCTGTACCGTTGGCAAGCAAATAATTAATTAAGTTTTCGGTAGCCACCCAATCAATTTCTTCCCGTTCATTAAAGGGAGTCACCATAGCAGTTAAAATTTTTCCGAAATTCATACTTCTCCACATCCTTATATTTTATTAGAAAATAGAGGGAGAAGGGCGTTAAGTTAAGTAAACGCAAAAAAGCAACAACGAGGGATCGTTGTTGCGTAGAAATAAACTTCATTTCTTTGCGTAAGATAGCCCTCCATATAGAAACCTATATGACAGTCCTGCATTTGTTCAATAACAGAACCAGCTTCGAGATAATGAGGCTCTCAAAAGCTTCGGCAAATTCCCCTTTCCACAATTGTCATAGGATCTCATTATCCTCAAATTGCGTACTGATGGTCTTTGCTCCTCTATCCTTACTTCAAAAGGTAATTGAAATAAGTGAATATTTAATTATTAAAATCATACATGTTTAAACGTAAGATTGCAATACTTTAACTGTCATTTTTTTCATCTACCATATAAAGATTTTGAAAAGCTATTTCAACGTGGTTTTATTAATAAGCCTTGAAATTAAACATTTATTTAGTGAAATTTCCGTCATAAAACGAATAAAAAAGACATGTAATTGTTATTTGAATTTTATTATGACCTTTTGATTTTATTTACATGTAGATTTTTTTGACAAAATTAGTATGAAAGTATACGAGGGAAATTGATACTTTGGTGGAATGATTTATCACAGTATTAATTAGCGCACCTGGAACATTCTAATATCACAAGGAGGTGAAGAAAATGGCTTCTAATAGAAGTTCAAATAAACTACTGTTTCCTGGTGCACAAGCTGCAATGGATCAAATGAAATATGAAATCGCACAAGAATTTGGTGTGAACCTTGGACCTGAAGATGCTTCACGCGCGAATGGTTCAGTTGGTGGTGAAATTACAAAACGTCTTGTTCAAATGGCAGAGTCACAATTAAAAGGACGTTCTGGACAATAATTGAAAATTTAGAGTGACTGGGGGCTGATACAAAAAACTTCATTTTTTGTGTCAGCCTTTAAAAATGATACATATAATATTGCCCCATTTTTGAGACGATTATTGCTAGATAGCAAACAATATTATAAAACTGTTAAATATTAATAAATAAGTATATTTATATCTTACTTTTTGATATTATTTAATTGTTTGAAAAGTCTTATAAATGGGAGATGAGTTTTAATGTGGAAGAAAGTTTCCGCCTCTGCCTTAGCTTTATCGATAGCTGTTGTCGGTATGACAAATATTGAACAAGCAAGTGCTAAAAAAGTAGATGAGGTAACACGTGGCGAATATGTAAAAACAGTTATTGAAGCTATGGATGTAGAATTAGGTTCAGGCAAAACGGTTAACTTTAAAGATGTTCCTGATTCTTTAAAACCGTATATTGAAAAAGCAATTGAATTACAACTCATCGAAGGAAAGACGGATAAACGTTTTGCACCAGAGGGAAAAATGACCTTAGAGGAAGCCGTTGTCAGCCTTGTTCATATGCTAGATGATGACAAAACGTACTCAGAAGATACTTTAAAGAAATATAAAGATTATCATGCAATTAAAAAAGAAAATCGTGATGAATTTGCAAAAGCGGTTGAATATGGGTTTTTAAATAGTTTTGAAGGAAAAACGTTAAAACCGAAAAATGTCATTTCTGAATATCAATTATATCAACTATTAAACGCTTTTCTTGAAGAATATAAAACAACCGTTGATTTACGTATTTTAGGTACATCAGACATTCATACAAATTTAATGAATTATGACTACTACAAAGATACTGAATCGAACAGTTTAGGTCTTGTTAAAACAGCAACATTAATTAAAGAAGCGCGTAAAGAAAATAGCAACACATTATTATTTGATAATGGTGATACGATTCAAGGAACTCCATTAGGTTCTTATAAACAATCGGTTGATGTTTTAGAAGAAGGGGAAGAACATCCATCGATAACGGCAATGGAACTGTTAGATTATGATGCATCGACTCTTGGGAACCATGAATTTAATTATGGATTAGATTATTTAGATGAAGTTTATGATGATGCTGATTTCCCATTTGTTAATGCGAATGTACGTGATGCAAGTACAGGTGATTATATGTATACGCCATATGTCATTATTGAAAAAGAAGTTGTAGATGAAAAAGGCAAAGAGTCTACAGTCAAAGTTGGTGTAACAGGTATTGTTCCACCTCAAATTTTAAATTGGGACAAGTCTCACTTACTTGGACAAGTGACGGTAGATGACTCAGTACATGCAGTTGAAAATGTTGTTTCTGACATGGAAAAAGAAGGGGCAGATGTAATTGTCGTTCTTTCCCACTCTGGTATGGGTGATATGACACATACTGAAGGGGAAGAAGATGTCACTTATTTGTTATCTAAAGTAAAAGGTGTAGATGCAATCATTTCAGGTCATGCCCACCAAGTATTTCCTGGAGATGTGGATGCATCATTAACTGGTGTCAATGTGGAAGAAGGAACGATGAATGGTGTTCCTGTTGTTATGCCAGGTAAATACGGAAGTCATTTAGGTGTAATTGATTTAACGTTGGAGAAAAAAGGTAAGGATTGGAAAGTTGTTAATGGAACAGGGGAAGTTCGCAAAATTGCTGCTGATTCATCTGACGTAGATCAAGATGTGGCGGAAGCGGTGAAAGAAGCCCATGATGGGACGATAAATTATGTTCGACAACCAGTAGGGCAAACAACAGCTGATATCCATAGTTATTTCTCACAAGTGTTAGATGACCCATCGATTCAAATTGTAACAGATGCTCAAAGTCTTTATGTGAAGGAGAAAATCAAAGGAACGGAATTTGAAAATCTTCCAGTATTATCAGCAGGTGCACCATTTAAAGCGGGAACTCGCAGTGATCCAGAATATTATACATTTGTTCCGAGCGGTGAACTTGCGATTAAAAACGTAGCCGATTTATATTTATATGATAATACATTGGCAATCCTTAAAGTTACGGGTGCTGATGTAAAAGAATGGCTTGAAATGTCTGCAGGTCAATTCAATCAAATCGACTCAAATAGTACAGATGAGCAACAACTAATTAATACGAATTTCCGTTCTTACAATTATGATGTTATTGATGGAGTAACTTACGAAATTGATGTAACTCAACCTGCAAAATATGATCCGGATGGAAATTTAATTCATCCAGAAGCAAGTCGTATTGTAAATTTACAATATAATGGCGAACCAATTGATTTAGAACAGGAATTTATCGTAGCAACAAATAATTATCGTGCAAATGGAACATTCCCAGGGGTGCGAAACGCATCATATGTAGAAGTTTATCCGGATGAAAATCGTCAAGCGATTATTGACTATATCATTCAAAATAAAACCATTGATCCAACTGCTGATGGTAACTGGAGATTTGCTGAACTTCCTTTAAATTCAAATGTTATTTTTGAAACATCAAAAAAGGCAGTTGATTTTATCCCAGAAGGTAGCACGATTCAATATATTGGAGAGGGCTCCGATGGATTCGGTAAATATTCTTTAAACTAATTTTCAATACTCCACATAAGTAAATGCTTGTGTGGAGTTTTTATGTTCTTTTCAATTTTTCAAGTTCTTTTAGTAAATATTCCATTTGCTTTTCTAAGTTTTCAATTCTTTCATTGGCATCGTTATAATAACTACTACCTATATTTCTATTCGAATTATTGGCAATTACTTCACTTTTATATTCTTCGAGGTCTTCTAATAAATCTCGAACGGCTAGGAAAGATGCTGTAGTAGAAATAATGCCGCCCACAGTTGAAATGAGTCCGCCAATAGCACCAAGTTTTGCAATGAAAATATCGGTTTTCAGTGCATCTATCTTTTTTTGTTGAATTTGGTCAGGATAACGAGATGGATTACGATTTCTACTTTTAGTCATTCCTAGACCTCCTTCAAAATTATTTCATAGTAGTTTATGAAAAAGTTGAAAAGAGGTCAATGACAACAGAACTATTAATGTTGATTACATAGTAATTTCTTGAAAAAATTGCTGAAGGAAAATTATGAAATAGCATTTAAATATCCATACTACAATTTGAGGTGAAGTGGTATGTATAAATTATTGTCCCATAACGATTTGGATGGGGTAGGCTGTGGTATTTTAGCGAAGCTTGCTTTTGGTCAAGATGTGAAAGTGAGATACAATTCGGTATCTTCTCTTAATAGAGAAATTGAATACTTTCTAGAAAATGATTCACCAGATACATTTTTACTCATTACGGATTTATCTCCTAATGAAGAGAATGAAAATCGTTTAACAAGTTATTACAAAGAACATGGGAATGTCCAATTAATTGATCATCACAAAACCGCTTTACATTTAAATGATTATGAATGGGGATACGTTGTTGTAGAGGAGGAAAGTGGAAAGTTAACTTCTGCTACTTCTTTATTTTATCAATATCTTGTTTACCATCAACATTTAGAAGAAAGTGAGGCTATTTCTGAATTTGTTGAACTTGTAAGACAATATGATACATGGGAATGGGAAAAGAATGAAAATCATAAAGCCCATTCATTAAATTCCCTCTTTTTTCTCGTATCTATCGATGAATTTGAACTGAAAATGATTGAACGTCTTCGTACAAGTGACCATTTTGACTTCGATGACTTCGAAAAGAAGTTGCTGAATATGGAAGAAGATAAAATTGAGCGCTATATAAGAAGGAAAAAAAGGGAGATTGTACAAGCGTTAGTTGGGAAGTTTTACGCTGGCGTTGTTTATGCTGAATCTTATCATTCCGAAGTAGGGAACGAATTAGCAAAGGAACATCCCCATCTTGATTACATTGCCATATTAAATATGGGCGGGAAAAGAATATCATTCCGTACCAATCGTGATGATGTGGATGTTTCAGAAATTGCAGGACGTTATGGGGGGGGAGGTCACCAAAAAGCTTCAGGCAGTTCGTTGACCGAGGAAGCATATAAACATTTTGTCTTAAATACGTTCCATTTAGATCCGCTCCATGAAGATGCCAAAAGAAATCGTTACAATTTGAAGGAATCGTCTGAATTTGGTTCACTCTATATAAATCGACGGGAAGATATTTTCTTGCTAACTTTGAAAGACGAACAATGGTTGGTTGAAAGAAATAGAGAAGTATTAGATCTAACTTTTTCTACTTATAGTGAATGTGAGAGCTTTTTAAAAAGGAACTACGAAGCTTGGTTAGCGAGGGATGATGTGTTTGTAGAGTATTTAATGAGCAAGGTAAAGGCGGCAAAAGGAAGTTAAATATGTTCCGTTTATCCCCATTCATAGTACTTTTAAAGTGGCCAATGGTATTGGTCACTTTTTTACTTAAAAAGAGGGAATTTCAACGAAGTTCAGTGTGACTTTAAATAATAAAAATAAGTATCATTAAAATAATTATAACTTGAAAATTTGGTGGGGCAACGATGGACAAACAATATCGTGATTTAGTAACAACGGAGGAACAATCTTTTAAAAACAATAAAGAACAAAAGCATAAAGAAATGGTCGATTCAAAAATTAATTTTATTAAAACATTGAAAAATATACAAAACGGTATTTTTACAATGAAAAAGAATGATGATGGAAAACTCTTTTATACAGTTGCTATTGGTAAGTTAATGGAGGAAATTGGAGCAGGTGAAGATATTATTCTAAACCATTCTCCCCACGAAGTTTTTACTGAAGAAATCGCGAATATAAAGCAATTACATTATGAAAAAGCATTTCAAGGTGAACGGGTAAATTATGAAATCGAGTTGAAAGGTAAGCGATTATTTATCGATATTACTCCAATTAAAACGGCTCATGTTGTTACCGAAATTTTAGGTACAGTGCTCGATATCTCAGAATTAAGGTCTATCCAAAAAGAACTTCAAGTGAATCAAGAGCAAATGAATTCATTATTAAATTTTAGTCAAGATTATCTCATTATTTTTAATCAATTTGGTCAAATCATTAATATGAATTTCAAAGCGAAGGAGCTTTTTGAGTTAACGAATAAAAAGGTTGATTTTTTGAAGTTAGAAAAAAACGTTATAGAACAATATGTTCCTAATTTAAATGAGTTTTTAGATCAAGCCCTCAAGGGGAATTTTAAACATTTTGAGCTTGATGTTTTATCGAAACAGAATGAGAAAATGTTTTTTAGCGCAACTTTTTTTCAAATTATTGTAGATAATATTATTGTAGGTGCTTATCTAATAGGAAAAGATATAACGGAACAAAAAAGAATACAAGATTTAAATGCTTATTTAGCCCATCACGATGAACTGACTACCCTTTTTAATCGAAGATGGATTGAGCAAAAAATGAAGGATTCCATCCAAGAAGCGAGTCGAATTAATAAAAAACTTGCGGTTATGTTTATTGATTTAGATCGTTTTAAATTGATTAATGATACGTTAGGTCATTTTATTGGGGATGAATTGTTAAAAGAAATTGGGAAGAGAATATTAAATAATATTAACCAAGAAAACCATTTTGCCGCTCGTATGGGTGGGGATGAGTTTACTATTTTATGTACAGATGTGGAATCGGAAACGTCCGTATTTCAATTAGCTGAGACATTTTTGCAAGATTTAACAAAACCTATCTATATAGAAGGGTTAGAACTTTTAATAACAGCGAGTATGGGAATTAGTTTTTATCCATCGGCAGGAATTGACGTTGTAGATTTGATGAAAAAGGCAGATATCGCTTTATACCGTGCAAAAGAACTTGGTCGTAATATGTACCAAGTCTATGACCATTCGATGATTAAACAAAATTATCAATCATTTTTGTTAGAAAGAGACTTAAGAAAAGCAATTTTAAATAATGAATTTACAGTCTACTTACAACCGAAAGTGGATGCCTTAACAGGAAAGATAATTAGTGCTGAAGCATTAATACGTTGGAAACATCCTCAACTAGGACTCATTTCACCGAGTGATTTTATTCCAATGGCAGAAGAAACAGGGTTAATTATTCCATTAGGCAAATGGATAAAAAGAAAAGTTTGTGAACAGTTGGTAAAGTGGCGGGAAAAAGGTCTTTCCATTATTCCGATTAGCGTTAATATAACTTCTAAGCGTTTTTTACAAAAAGAGTTTTCAAAAGAAATACGACAATTGCTTGACGAGTTCCATTTAGAAGGAAAATGGTTAGAAATAGAGATTACGGAAAACTCAATCATGAGGAATGAAGAAAACGTGCTTCAAACATTAAGAGAGTTAAAGGAGTTAGGCGTTAAAATTTATATTGATGATTTTGGAACGGGTTATTCATCTTTTCATTATTTAAAAACCTTCCATTTGGATGGGATTAAAATCGACCGTTCATTTATTCAAAACATTTCTTCTGAATCGGAAAACGCCAGTATAACTGCAGCGATGATTAAGATGGCTCAACAACTTAAATTAGAAGTGATAGCGGAAGGAGTCGAAACAAAAGAGGAATTGAACTATTTGCTTGAACTGAATTGTCATTATATACAAGGGTTTTATTTCGGGAAACCTTGTCCAATTGAAGATTTTAAAACGAAATATTTATTATGAATAGTCCATTCATTTTTCTAAAAGTTTCATAACAAAATCGGAAAAATTGAAACATAATCCAATTCTCATGTATGATGAAGTCGGAATAGTTTAAAAAACCTACTTTACTTTTTAAAATGGACGGTATAAGTACATAGAGGAGTGGAATAAATGGAAATTGGTTTAACAACCTTTGTAGAAACAACACCTGATGTGAATACAGGGAAAGTAATTAGTCATGCAGAACGTATAAGAGAAGTTGTCGAAGAAATTGTGTTAGCAGATCAAGTAGGACTAGATGTATTTGGGGTTGGCGAACATCACCGAAAAGATTATGCTTGTTCAGCTCCAGCGGTTTTACTTGCAGCTGCAGCCTCTCAAACAAAGCATATTCGATTAACGAGTGCTGTTACAGTTTTATCTTCGGATGATCCTGTACGGGTGTTCCAAGAATTTTCAACGGTTGATGCCATTTCCAGTGGACGAGCGGAAATTATGGCAGGTCGTGGTTCGTTCATTGAATCCTTCCCTTTATTTGGCTACGATTTGAAAGATTATGATGAATTATATGAGGAAAAATTAGATTTATTATTACAGCTAAGAGAAAAAGAAGTTATTAACTGGAGTGGTAAACATCGCCCTGATATCGTTAATCGAGGAGTTTATCCTCGTCCTGTTCAAGATCCATTACCGGTTTGGATTGCAAGTGGTGGGACACCTCAGTCGGTTGTTCGTGCAGGAGTACTTGGCTTACCATTAGTTTTAGCTATCATTGGTGGAAGTCCATTACAGTTTGCGAACCTTGTGAAATTGTATTATCGAGCTGCAGAAGAAGCAGGACATGATATTTCAAAGTTAACAGTTGCTTCCCATTCCCATGGCTTTGTTGCTGAAAGTACAGATGTAGCGGTGGAAAAATTCTTCCCACCAACACAAAGAGCAATGAATGTGTTAGGTAGAGAGCGTGGATGGGGTCCATATACCCGGGAAACCTTTGACTACGCCCGTAGTTTAGAAGGGGCATTATATGTAGGAGATGCAAAAACAGTAGCTGAGAAAATCATTTTCCTTCGTAAAAAAGTGGGGATAACACGTTTTATGTTACATTGCCCAGTTGGTTCAATGCCCCATGAAGATGTTATGAAAGCAATTGAACTTTTAGGTAAAGAAGTTGCTCCGATGGTTAGAGAAGAAATTAGTCGTTGGGAAGCAGCTGGAAAACCTGAATAATAGAAAGAGCTGTCCAAATACATATATTTTTGGACAGCTTTTTTTATGCATTATTCTTTCCCCTTGATTTCCTTCGTTGAACATCTAATTCGCCTTTTAACCCCTTCAGTAATGAATAGGACATAAACAACATAATAATAGCAAACGGTAAAGCGGCTACAATGGATGCGGTTTGTAATACTTCTAATCCACCAGAGATGAGTAGTACGGAAGCAACCGCTGATTGGATAATCCCCCAAGTCATTTTAATTTTATTGGAAGGGTTTAAAGTACCGCCCTCACTTAACATCCCTAAGACGAAGGTTGCTGTATCAGCAACTGTGACGTAATAAATTGCAACAAGGGCAAAGCCTAATATGCTTAAAAATGAACTTAAAGGTAAGTGTTCAAAGAAAGTGAAAATCGCTAAAGACACATTATCTGCAATATATTCTGCTAATGCATGATTGTCAGAATGGACAACCATATCTAGTGCAGAGCCACCAAAGATGGACATCCAAATACATGTTCCAAGAGTCGGAACAATTAGTACTCCAATCACAAACTCTTTAATTGTTCTTCCTCTTGAAATACGGGCAATAAACATGCCGACAAACGGAGCCCAGGCAATCCACCATGCCCAATAGAATAACGTCCAACTCGCAATCCATTCTCCCTCGCCAAACGGTTTTAATCGTAAACTCATTTGTATAAAGTCGTTAAGGTACATCCCTGTTGTATTAAAAAATACTTTAATAATGGTTAATGTAGGACCAACAATTAATAACAATAATAAAATGGCAAAAGATATTATCATCGCACCGTTTGATAAATATTGAATCCCTTTTTCTAAACCTGTATTAATGGAAATAAGGAAAATAATTGTAGCAACGACAATAACGATGATTTGAACAAGTAATGTATTTGGGACATTAAAAATAGAATGCATACCGGCCGTTACTTGTAAGGCGCCTAGTCCAAGGGAGGTTGCAATACCAAAAACTGTCGCAAAGACGGAAAGAATATCAATCGTTTTCCCTAAAGGACCATGTATGCGGTCACCGAGTAATGGATAAAAAACAGAACTAATTGCTGCCGGTAGTCTTTTATTATATTGAAAGAAGGCAAGGGCTAAACCGATAACTGTGTAAATGGCCCATGGATGAAGTCCCCAGTGAAAAAACGTATAAGACATGGCCGTATTTGCGGAATCAATCGTATATCCTTCACCGAAGGGAGGGGTTGTAAAGTGGGTTACTGGCTCAGCCACACTCCAATAGACAATCCCAATCCCCATACCAGCTCCAAATAACATTGCAAGCCAGGAAGGTGTTTTAAAATCGGGACGATCTGTTGCTTTTCCGAGCCTAATATGACCAAATTTTGAAAAAAGTAAATAGATGGAAAAAACAACGAAGAAGAAGGTAGCTCCAATATAGATCCATCCCAAATTATTAATTGTTCCGTTATAAATAATATTCGTAACCTTCGTTAAGTTTTCGGTGAAAAACACTCCCCAAATGATAAAGAGTAATGTGAGTATTAAGGAAATAATAAAGACGCTATTTTCTTTTAGCTTTCCAATCATGAAAATCCTCCGTTTACTTCTTGATGTATGTTCATATAGTGAGTAAGGAACAAAATTATTTGTCACCTAAATGATAAAGAAAAAGCCACTTTTCTGTATCCATTAATTCATCTTGATGTAGGCTTTGTCCATTGCCGAGAAAAACCGTACTACCTTCAATACCGATGACCATTGCTTCTAAGGTAGTTTCTTTATCATTTTTTTTATACACATCCCCTACTATCGGAAGGAGGTCATCAACTCCGATATTCTCTGATTCATTACCATTAAGGGGAATATCTTCATTACTTCCTTTATCGCGATATTCAATCGGATTACTTTTTTCATGTCGTCCTGGCACCATTAATAAATATTCATGGTGACGAATTCCGTTCGAATTATTTGTAATAACGCCTTTATTTTCAACGGTTGCAACAACTTCAATTTCATTTAAAGAATAGTGATCTAAATAATCTGGGGTAGGGTTTGTAATTAATATATAATCCCCGACTTCGGCTCTCCTATCCTTTGAAAGGGTATAAACTTTTTTATTGAAAATAAAACTATCTAATTCTTTCGGTTGGTATCGTTCAACTTCAGCTGCACTAGATAAATGTTGTGTTAAATCGCGAAGTCGAATTAAATGAACGGATTTTTTATACATTGGTTTTACAGCATAAACTCTATGCAATTCATTTTCATAATAAACAAATTGTCCCTTTCGAACTTGAAATAATTTCATGGAAGACACTCCTTAAAACCCATTTTCTTTAGGATGTTCAATTGAATAGAAAATATGTTGATGTCATTACACGATGCTACGTCTTAAGACTTAGAAGAAATTACAGTTTAGGGTCATTATTTTCTGTAATTTTATTCTGTAATATGAACTTAAAATGATGAGTAGGGAAGGGAAGAAGGTTAGTTTGAATAAAAAAGTAATGATTGGTTTTTTATTAGTCGCCATTGTGGCATTTATATTGTTTAATGTATTTTCAAATAGAAATTCGGAAGAAGAAGTAAAAATGAATAAAGATTTTACCCATGTTGAAGTGGAGTCTGAGAATGTTCATATTCACTTGCAGCCTACTAATAGTGACACAACGACAGTACAGCTTGTAAACAATGAAAACGACCGATATAAATTGGATGTTGACCTAAAAGGAAATACATTACAAATCGATGTGGATCGCAAATGGTTTAAAAAATTCTTCTTTAATTTCTTTGCTGATACACCAACTGTTAATGTAATGTTACCTGAAAAAGAATTTAAGGAAATAAATGCAACTACTGATAACGGGGATATATTAGTAAAAAATGTGAAAGTAGAAAACTTTATCGGAGAAACGGATAATGGAAATATCGAGGCACAGAAGATGGAAGTAGAAGATTTTGTTGGAGAAGCAGATAATGGCGATATTATTTTAGACGACCTTGCAAGTAAAGTCATTACTACGGAATTGAACAATGGAAATATTAAAATTAAAAATAGTACTGGTACAATTGTTGGTGAGTCCGATAATGGAGATATTTCAGTTCATACCGAAGTCTTAAATCAACCGATGGAGTTGGAAACAAATAATGGATCAATCAATATTGAAACAAATAAAGAGCCATCCGATATCCTAATCGATGTGAATACGGATCACGGTAAAGTTAGTGTTTTTGGCAAAGATAATAAACAAACAACATTTGGAAATGGTAAGACAGTTATAGAATTGACATCTGACAATGGGGATATTACAGTGAAGTAAAATTAATGGAACTTTGAGGTGTCAAAGATGAATACGATTGAAATTCGAGAATTACATCCAAAGGATATTGAATACCTTCATAATTTTTATCGATTTGTTATTACCCATACTTTTGAAAAAGAAGGAATCGCTCATTTAAAAGATGATATTGAAAGGGAAATTGAGACGAAGAAAAAGTATTTAGAAGATGCAATTTTATCTAATGGTAAGGAACGTTATTTTTTATTGGCCTTTGGGGAAAATCAAATCATCGGTTCTATCGAATATGGACCTGTTAGTCCTTTAATAGTAAAGGAAACAAATGAAGAGTATCAACATTTACCGGAAGTTGGATCTTTGTATGTGCATCCTAATTATCAAAAACAAGGGATTGGCAGTAAACTTTTACAAGGTATTTTTCAAGTATTGAAAAGTAAAGGAATTAAAGAGTTTTGCTTTGATAGTGGGTATAAAGAAGCGCAACAAATGTGGACGAATAAGTTTGGAAATCCGAATATTCTTTTAAAAGATTATTGGGGTGAAGGAGAACATCATATGATATGGAGAAGACAGGTTGATAATGTATTAAAATAATAATTAGAGGCTCATCTATGTGAGCCTCTAATTATGAAGAACGTAAATGTTTTGTAATCCGTTTCTTCATTGTTAAATGCCTCCTGACAACGTAAATTTCGTTGTACTACCGAATTTCCTGAAAGCCCATATATTTGCTACAAAGTGTGTAAACTTTTATGATGTAACTATTCCTTTTTAGGAAAGATGGTTTGCAAAATATAGGATTTGGATGTTTCCTTCAAACACTAAAGAGATTAAAGAGTAAAGGTGATTAGAAATGAAAAATGATGTAATGAGTGCTGATCAATATTATCAGCAGGCAGAAGAGGAAGCAAGGCAATATTTTAATGTGCTTTATAAAGAAGTTATCGACAAGTCCTATTTAGACACTTTAGTTGATGACTTTCATTGGTGGGGAAAAAATCATATTCATTCTTCTAAACTCTTTACTTTATTCTCTCTGAAAAAAAGAAAACCAAATTCAAAGGATAGCGTACGTTATATAAAATGGTTAGATTATACGAATCAATTAGACGATTATTTAAACCGAAGCATTTCGTATATATATTTACGTGATTTAGGTAAAACCTTGGATGATCCAACGACAAATTTAAAAATCAATCGAGTAGTAGAGCAAGTAAAGGAACAGTTACTTTTATCGTCAAAAAATAATGAAAATGAATTATTTACCTTTGATTGGATCATTAAAAAAGCTAAAGAAGAACAAATAGAAGTAGTGGTAGATTGGCTTATTAACAAGTTAAATAAAGTTGCCACAAAAATTCCAGAAAAACTAGATGCGGTTAATGCCGAACGAAAGCTTGTTAAAATTATTGCTGGCGTACTAATGCATACAATGGATGAACTGGATGACCAAGTATCCTCAGCGGAACGTATAAATAAATTAGAAGATGCAATACGATTAGGTTATTCCTATGGTTTAACTTATCCTTTCATAGATGACCTCCTGGATTCGAATTTATTGTCTGTAAAAGAAAAAGCCCAATACTCACAATTAATCCGAACCTCACTCCTTACTGGAACGGTCCCTCCTTTAAATGAAAGAAGTTGGTCAAAAGAAACCCTTGAGTTTATAGGATTTATCCATCAAGAGCTAAAGGAAGCCTTCGAATTCATTCAGTCCCATCAAAAATCTGATAAATTTTTTCAACAAGCCTATATATTTTTTCAATCCCAAGAAGTAGATCGAAGGAAGGACTTAGATTTTACTAATTACTCTAACGAGGAACTTTATATACCGATTATTTTAAAATCCTCTTCCTCTCGATTAATTGCTAGGGCTGTTATTCAAGAAACGGATGAAGACTTTGAACAACGAACCTTTTTATATGGTATATATAATCAATTGGCAGATGACTTTGCTGATATGTTTGAGGATTTAGAAATGGGTGCAGTTACCCCTTACACTTATTACATGACGCACTATGACAAGAGAAGGGATTTGATTAACCCTTTCGAAATGTATTGGGCTGTTATAATGAATTTAATTCATCGTGTTTATCACGCTGACGTTAAAACGAAGGACGTTATATTAAAACGTGCTATTAATGGATTAAAAAGATTTAAAGAAAAACATGGTCATACGAAATATCGCCAAGTGATGGAAATGTTTACTAAAGATATTCCTCAGTTAAAGGATTTGTTGCAGAGAGTAGTAGGGAAAGCCGATGATGTAGCCTTCTTCGACAAACTATTACGTGATCAGATGATTGATAGTTTAAAAAGGGAACGGAAGGAGAGGGACTATTTTAAAGCAAAGATAAAAGATGTAAAAGAGCAAATCAATCAACATTTACCAATTGCCGATGAACCTTTTTTGCTTAAGGATGATCTTATTGAAGCAGCTAATTATAGTTTAGTAGGAGATGGCAAAAGATTAAGACCGATCATTAGTTGGTTTGTCGGAGTAGAAATGTATGGATTAAAAGAAACCGCCCTCGTTCCTCTCTTTAACTCATTGGAATATATGCATACGGCTTCTCTCATTTTTGATGATTTACCTTCCCAAGATGATGCATCGATTCGTAGAGGACGCCCGACGGTACATGAAATATATAATGTTGCGTTAGCAGAATTGACAGGTTTATTTTTAACCCAAAAGGCGATGGAGCAACAAACATTACTACAGGATTTTGATGCACGTAATGTACTGGAATTGGTTCGCTATTCTGCCCAAGTGACAGCAAACATGTGTAAAGGTCAAGGGTTAGATTTACTATCTAAAGAAAGAAAGTTTACTTTAGAGGAACTTCATACGATGGGTTTCTATAAAACAAGTTTAGGATTTGAAGCCTCTCTATTGATGCCCGCCATTTTAGCGAATGCATCTGAAATGGAAAGAAATAGTTTGAAAAAATTTGCACGTCATGCGGGAATTGCCTTTCAAATTAAAGATGATTTACTAGATCGGATAGGTGATGCGACGATATTAGGAAAGCCGGTAGGGAAAGATGTAGATAATGAAACATCTACCTTTGTTACGATTTTAGGAATAGAAGGTGCTAAAAAGGCGATGTGGGAACAATATTGTTTCGCTTTGGAAGCTTTAAAAGAAATTCCTCATGAAACGAATTTTTTAAAACAATTATTAAATTATCTTGTATTTCGAAACAGTTAACACAAGATTGTATTGAGTAAAAACCCGTGATGATTTATTTGTCATCACGGGTTTTCTCATTTATTGAATTGTTTTTATTTTATTATGGTCCTGTGTCATTTCGTTTCGTTTTCCGTAGAAATTCACAATCAATACACTTGAAATGGCGATAAGACCACCAATAATAGAGAGGGAAGCTGGTAGTTCGTTTAACCAAATCCAAGCGACGATAATCGCAATTACCGGTTCCAAATAAAGAACACTTGAAATCGAGCTGGCATTTGCTTGAGATAATGCAATGGCCCATGTTAAATAGGCAACAGCCGTTGGGAATATGCCGATATATAAAGCGGTCATATTCACTTCGATAGAAGCCGATTGTATCGTTTCGAAAAGACCAGGGGCAAAAATAAGAAAGGGTATTGTACCAGCCCAAGTAAAATAGGCTGTTAATTCAATAGCTGAATATTTTTTAAATAAAGGTTTTTGATAAACGAAAAAGATCGATGTTGCAATAGCAGCAAGAATTGTTAAAAATACGCCTGGTGCAATGCCGAATGTTGTATCACCAGAACCTAATGCAATGAGGGAGATGCCAATAAATCCAAAAGCTAAACCAACCCATCCTACTTTACTTAAACGTTCCTTCAATATTAAAATCGCAAAAATCGTTGTGAAAATAGGACCGGATCCAATAAGCATACCCGCGGTTCCCGCACTAATTGTAAGTTGTCCAAAGGTAGCACAAATATGATAGCCGCTAATTCCAACCCATCCGAGGAGGGCAATTTTCCATATGTCCCTTTTTTCCGGTAAACGAAATTTCATCTTTGGTATGAAGGCGATGAGGGCAAAAATAATGGAAGCTATGATGAAACGAAATAAAATTAAATGTCCTGCAGAATAGCCACCACGAAGGCTGAAACTATTCGCAGCGAAGGTAGAACCCCATATTAATACAGTTAAAAGCCCTAGCATTAAAGCTTTTGAATTCACTAATGTTCACCAATCTTTCTACTATAAATCATAGAAACTATCTTCTCATGTCTATAGTAAGATTAGCAAGACTATTTTCTCCCTTTATGACACCTAATAGACTTTCAATTAGATGGCTTGTCTTTTTAGAAGACAAAAAAACTGACCCAATTCGGCTTTTTTGGGTCAGCCAAGGTTGCCATTTTAAAAAATTCTCTTTTTCCCTTGTTCTTCTTTTAATATTTCTACTGCCTCTCTGAAACGAAGGGAGTGGACAATTTCTCTTTCACGTAAAAACTTTAATCCATCATTTAAATCCGGATCATCAGAAACATCAATAATCCATTGGTATGTTGCCCTTGCCTTTTCTTCAGCGGCGATATCTTCGTATAAATCGGCAATCGGGTCACCTTTTGCTTGGATATAAGTAGCGGTCCATGGATTGCCAGACGCATCATGATAGAACAATGCGCGGTCATGATTTACATAGTGATCCCCTAATCCAGCCGCTTTCATTTGTTCAGGTGTCGCATCTTTCGTTAATTTATAAACCATCGTTGCAATCATCTCGAGGTGGGAAAGTTCTTCTGTCGCAATATCATTAAGTACACCAATTACTTTATCAGGGATTGTATAACGTTGGTTCATGTAACGGAGGGCAGCAGCAAGTTCACCGTCTGCACCACCATATTGTTCAATTAAAAACTTCGCAAGCATAGGGTTACATGTACTTACTCTTACAGGATATTGCAATTTCTTTTCGTAATAATACATGGCCGTTCTCCTCCCCTCACAACTTATTCCTATTTGTAACTTTTATAGACGAAATGTTGAAATCCTTTTCCTCCTATATGAGTTTTGAAAGGTTTTCATTAAACTTGCCATGGCCAAGGTGAATCATCAATACTCCACGGGTAACTCGAATAACTTCTTCCAAAATGCATAAGTGGGCCAAATCTCTTTTCAAATTCGACTTTTAATTGCATACTCCGTTGAGCCGTTTCATTAAACTGTTTAATTGCTTCAAAGTCATGGGGGTGAGTATTTAAATAGAGGTTTAGTTCAACTAACACAAAGTCAATGGCTTGAAGTTCTTCTAGACATTGATAATATTCTGGTGGTATTTGCTTAGGCACTTGATGTCCCTCCTTTTATAGGATCCGGGTAAGGGCTATATAATTGTGGCCAAAGTGTACCATGCATTAGTGCCTGATGCGGTGTTTCAAATTGTTGAAGTCCAACAGGTTGAAAAGTTATATAGAGTTGTGGAGGGGTTGAATAACTTTTGACTCGTATTGGTTTACATGGGTCAAAGGGTCCAACAAAAGGTTTCCAATACTTATACTGTGATGACATATGATCCTCCTTTCGATTTTTGTAACACCTAATTTATATGAATGGAAAAATACAATTATTCACAAAAAAATATCATTTTTATATCCTCTCAATTTAAAACAAGGAATTCGTATTAAATAGAATAAAATGGCATTATGTTATAATATAGAAAAAAATAAAAGGGGTGCAAAAATGATTAAAATTACTGCCGACAGTACATGTGATCTTTCTCCGAATCTTTTAGAAGAATTGGATATTACATTAATGCCTCTCCATGTTTTGATTGATGAAGATGATTATCGTGATGGTGTGAACATTTCTCCTAAAGAAATTTTTGAATTTGTAGGGGAACAAGGGAAAACTTGTACAACTGCTGCAGTGAATACGTTTGAGTACGAAACTTTTTTTGCTCAACATGCGCCATCTCATGAAGCAGTGATACATATTTGTTTAGGGTCTGATTTTTCATCCTGTTATCAAAATGCTAAAACGGCTGCCCTTAATTTTGATAATGTCTTCGTAATTGATTCCAGCAATTTATCAACTGGTAGTGGACATGTCGTGTATGAGGCTGCTTTAATGGCAAAAGATAACGTTAAACCTGAAGAAATTTGTCAACGTTTAGAAGCGATCATACCAAAGGTAGATGCAAGTTTTGTCATTGATAAAATGGATTATTTAAGAAAAGGTGGTCGCTGCTCGGGAATTGAAGCCTTTGGAGCCACTTTACTAAAAATTAAGCCTTCTATCGAAGTAGTCGATGGCAAAATGAAGGTCGGTAAAAAATACCGTGGAAATTTCCACCGATGTCTTGAAAATTATGTGAAGGATCGATTGGAAAACAATGAAAACATTGATAAGAGTCGAATTTTCATCACCCATTCCCATTGTTCACCTGACACTGTCGAAAATGTAAAAGAATTGATTCGTCAATTTGCCGATTTTGAGGAAATGATTGAAACAACTGCAGGATGTACCGTTTCAACCCATTGTGGTCCGAATACTTTAGGGATCCTTTATAAAAGAATAAAATAATTTTTTTGGAGCTTACTAAATTTTTATTTATTTAGTAAAGCTCTTTTATTTTCTAAGATAATAGTGGATTTCACATGACAAAAATCGTTGGGAAATGAAAATTATATTATCGAGTATCCGGTATCATTATCGGATTAACTTCATACATTGTTAAAAACACGCCCTGAATGGAGGTAAAAACTATCGATATTTTAAACAGGGTTCGACAATATAGAGAAGAAGAGGATAGCCTGAAATGGGAAGGTACATTTGCAGAATACTTAGAGATTGTTAAGGAAAGACCCGAAGTTGCTCAAACAGCCCATTCCCGTGTATACAATATGATTAAAAGTGCTGGTGTAGCTGAAAGAGATGGTAAAAAAATGTACCATTTCTTTGGAAAAGAAATTTTTGGACTTGAAACAGCATTAGAAAGATTAGTGGAGGAATATTTCCACCCAGCAGCAAGAAGATTAGACGTTCGAAAAAGAATTCTATTATTAATGGGGCCTGTTAGTGGAGGGAAGTCCACGATTGTCACATTATTAAAAAGAGGATTGGAGCAATACTCTAGGACAGAAGAAGGGGCAGTTTATGCCATCAAAGGATGTCCGATGCATGAAGATCCGCTCCATCTCATTCCACATAATTTAAGAGACGAGTTTTTTGAAGAATATGGAATTCGCATTGAAGGGAGTTTATCTCCATTAAATACAATGCGTCTACAACAAGAATACGGTGGTCGTATTGAGGATGTTATGGTTGAGCGGATCTTTTTCTCTGAAGATAAACGGGTTGGAATTGGGACATTTACACCATCGGATCCGAAATCACAGGATATTGCTGATTTAACTGGAAGTATTGACTTCTCAACAATTGCAGAGTATGGTTCTGAATCAGATCCACGGGCGTATCGTTTTGATGGGGAGCTTAATAAGGCAAACCGTGGGATGATGGAGTTCCAAGAAATGCTGAAATTAGATGAAAAGTTTTTATGGCATTTATTATCTTTAACACAAGAAGGAAATTTCAAGGCAGGACGTTTTGCGCTCATTAGTGCAGACGAGCTCATTGTAGCCCATACAAATGAAACAGAATACCGTACTTTCATTTCCAATAAAAAGAACGAGGCATTACATTCAAGAATAATTGTCATGCCGATTCCGTATAATTTAAAAGTGTCAGAGGAAGAGCGCATATACGAAAAAATGATTCGGGAGAGTGATATGGCCCATGTTCATATCGCGCCCCATGCATTACGAGCAGCAGCGATTTTCTCTGTTTTAACAAGATTAGAGATTCCAAAAAAACAAGGTATCGACCTTGTGAAAAAAATGCGATTGTATGATGGAGAAAGTGTAGAAGGATTTAACTCCGTTGATGTAGAGGAACTGAAAAAGGAATACCCAAATGAAGGTATGAACGGAATAGACCCTCGTTATATTATTAATCGAATTTCTTCTGCTATTATCCGCAAGGAAGTACCTTCGATTAATGCGTTAGATGTTTTACGTTCTTTGAAAGACGGTTTAGATCAACATGCGTCGATTTCCGAAGAAGATCGGGAAAAATATATGAATTACATTGCCATTGCCCGAAGAGAGTACGATGAAATTGCGAAGAATGAAGTGCAAAAGGCATTTGTCTATTCCTATGAAGAATCTGCGAAAACATTAATGAATAATTATTTGGATAATGTAGAGGCATTTTGTAATAAAAATAAACTTCGCGATCCAATTACCGGTGAAGAGATGAATCCAGATGAAAAACTTATGCGTTCCATCGAAGAACAAATTGGTGTTTCTGAAAATGCAAAACGTGCCTTCCGAGAAGAGATTTTAATTCGACTCTCTGCTTTTGCTCGTAAAGGGAAACGATTTGATTACAATTCCCACGAAAGATTGCGAGAAGCGATCCAGAAAAAACTATTTGCTGATTTAAAAGACGTTGTGAAAATTACTACTTCATCTAAAACACCGGATGAGTCCCAATTGAAAAAAATAAATGAAGTCGTTGCAAGACTCATAGATGAACATGGTTATGATTCTAACTCTGCAAACGAATTATTAAGATATGTTGGAAGTTTATTAAATAGATAATATAAGGTATATATTCGAAGGAGTGTCCATAAAATTTAGGACACTCACTTTTTTTTATTAAAATGTTGTGAAATATATCAGAAAATTCGCATATTATAAAAAAAGTGATTTTCCCTTTTTGTAAAAATGGGAAATTTCAAAGATGGGTGAGGATAAAATGAGTGAAAATCAGAATCGAAACTTTGTCGTCTCTCAGGAAAATTGGTCACTCCATCGTAAAGGGTACCAAGATCAACAGCGACATATGGAAAAAGTAAAGGATGCAATTAAAAATAATTTGCCAGATTTAATTAGCGAAGAAAGCATTATTATGTCCAATGGTCGTGAAGTGATAAAAATACCAATTCGTTCATTAGATGAATATAAAATCCGTTATAACTATGGGAAATCAAAACATGTTGGTCAAGGTCAAGGAGATAGTCAAATTGGTGATGTGGTAGCCCGCGACGGTAAACCTGGAAATGAAGCACAAGGTCAAGGGAAAAAAGCTGGTGATCAACCAGGTAATGATTACTATGAAGCTGAAGTTAGTTTAGAAGATGTTCAAAATATGTTGTTCAAAGAATTAGAGCTTCCTAACTTAGAAAAGAAAGAGATGGCAGATATTACGACAGAAAAAATCGAGTTCAATGATATTCGTAAAAAAGGTTTAATGGGCAACATTGATAAGAAAAGAACGATATTAACAGCGATTAAACGGAACGCTATGAAGGGGAAAGCAGAAATTGCACCTATTCATAACGATGATTTACGCTTTAAAACTTGGGATGAAGTAACAAAACCGGAAACGAGGGCAGTCGTTCTTGCCATGATGGATACGAGCGGTTCAATGGGAAGTTTTGAAAAATTTTGTGCTCGTAGCTTTTTCTTTTGGATGACTCGATTTTTAAGAACGAAATATCAAACCGTTGAAATTGAATTTATTGCCCACCATACAGAGGCAAAAGTTGTAACGGAAGAAGAATTCTTTACTAAAGGGGAAAGCGGTGGGACAATTTGCTCCTCCGCCTATTCCAAAGCGTTAGAATTAATCGATGAGAAATATAGTCCTGTTCGCTACAATATTTATCCAGTTCATTTCTCGGACGGTGAAAATTTCTCAACAGATAATGAGAAATGCCTAAGACTAGTATCGGAGTTAATGGAACTTTCAAGTATGTTTGGCTACGGGGAAGTAAATCCGAATAATCGTTATTCTTCGTTAATGTCAACATTTAAGAAAATTGAAAATCCAAAGTTCCGACATTACATTTTAAGACAAAAGAAAGATGTATATGAAGCATTAAAAAACTTTTTCCAAAAACAGGAGACGACTGTTTAGGGAAAAGGGCCCGAGAATTTTTTAACGGGGGGAAAAGGTGTGGAAAAAGAGCTTCATAAAGCTATTGAAGAAATTACAGAAATTGCAATTGATTTTGGATTAGATTTTTTCCCTATGCATTATGAAATTTGCCCTGCTGATATTATTTATACGATTGGTGCATACGGAATGCCGACTCGTTTCTCCCATTGGAGCTTCGGAAAACAATTTCATAAAATGAAGCTACAATATGATTTAGGTTTAAGCCAAATTTATGAGTTAGTTATCAATTCTAATCCTTGTTATGCTTTTTTACTCGATACGAATTCGTTAACTCAAAATAAATTAATTATAGCCCACGTATTAGCCCATTGTGACTTCTTTAAAAATAATGTGCGCTTTTCAAATACGAGGAGAGATATGGTCGAAAGTATGACCGCAACAGCTGAACGAATTGCAAACTATGAGATGCTTTATGGAAAAGATGAAGTGGAGCAGTTTTTAGATGCTGTGTTAGCCATTCAAGAGCACATTGATCCTTCTATAGTAAGACCTAACTTACTAGAGTATGAAGATGATATAGAAGAAGAGGATAGCGTTGTTTCTAAATCACCTTATGATGATTTATGGGATTTAGATAAAAAAGAAGAACCGAAGCCAACTGTTCGTTATAAGAGAAAAAAATTTCCTCCAAAACCTGAAAAGGATTTGCTCCTTTTTATTGAATTATACAGTCGTGAATTGGAAGAATGGCAAAGGGATATTTTAACGATGATGCGAGAGGAAATGTTATACTTCTGGCCACAATTGGAAACGAAAATTATGAACGAAGGCTGGGCTTCCTACTGGCATCAACGGATTATGAGGGAGTTAAATTTAACAACAGATGAAACGATAGAATATGCAAAATTAAATGCCGGTGTTGTGCAACCGTCCAAAACTTCTATTAACCCTTACTATTTGGGATTGAAGATCTTTGAAGATATTGAAAAACGTTATGATCATCCTACCGAAGAGATGAGACGAATGGGTATAAAACCCGGCTCTGGACGAGAGAAAATTTTTGAAGTGCGAGAAATTGAATCGGATATTTCCTTTATTCGAAACTATTTAACGAAGGAATTAGTAGAACAAGAAGATATGTATTTGTTTGAGAAAAAAGGTTCTGATTATAAAATTACAGATAAGGATTATCGAAATGTAAGAGATCAACTTGTTTCGATGAGAGTAAATGGAGGATTTCCTTATATTGTAGTAGAAAATGGGGACTATTTAAGAAATGGCGAGTTATACTTAAAACATGGTTATGAAGGGATGGAGCTTGACCCCCATTATTTAGAAAATGTGCTTCCGTACATTTATCAACTTTGGGGCCGCCCTGTACATCTAGAAACCTTTGTTGAACAAAAGCCAGTGTTATATACGTATGATGGGAAAAGAAACTACCGAAAGGCATTATAGATAAAAGAGCCCGTAAGCTAAGTTTACGGGCTTTTTTGTTTAAATAATAGGATAATTCCATTCGCATCTTGGGTTCATATAATAGGGTGGTCTAAAGCTTATGGCAGGTAAGAGAAAGGGAACTTTATTGTTTGCATACTGGACCTTTACTTTTTCGTTAGAATAATTGATTAATAACTTATTTACTCCAGGGCAATGATGGGAATAAAACATAAAACGCCTCCTATAGATATTTATCCACATATTATTCTTATAAGTCTTTTTTAGTGAACTCAAATTTTATAAAGATAGGCACCCAATGGAAGTAGCTCACATAAAATGACCATAGTTTTACTTTTACTAGGAGGGTACTATGGAAAACAAAAAGAAAAATGCGTGTATGGACGGTGCATATCCCCTATATCCAAACTATGGAACAATTACCCGAGCGGAAGATATTCCAATAACAGTACCTGAGCAAAGGCAATATCGACAACCAGGATTAGAACGTTTAATGGTGCCGAGACCGATTATTGAAAATCCCCAATATAAAGGATCGATGAAATTAAAAGGGAAAGTGGCACTAATTACTGGTGGAGATAGTGGTATCGGAGCAGCAGTGGCGATAGCATTTGCGAAAGAAGGTGCGGACGTAGCCATTGCTTACTTAGATGAACATGAAGATGCCAATCGTACGAAAAATAGAATTGAAGAACTTGGTAGGCGTTGTTTACTATTACCCAGTGATTTAAGAAATAAAAAGCAATGTGAATATATTGTTCAAAAGACAATCGAAACCTTTGGGAAACTGAATATTTTATGTAACCATGTTGGGATTCAATTTCAGCAATTAAGCTTACTCGATATTACCGATGAACAGTTTGATGATACGTTTAAAGTGAATATTTATTCCCATTTTTACACAACGCGAGCAGCATTGCCCCATTTAAAAGCGGGTAGTTCGATTATCAATACAGCTTCTGTTGTTGCTTATGATGGCAATGAAGAACTAATTGATTACAGTGCGACGAAAGCTGCGAATGTTGGATTTACTAGAGCGTTAGCGAATAACTTAGTAAAAAAGGGGATTAGAGTTAATGCCGTTGCTCCTGGTCGAATATGGACGCCGTTAATACCTTCTAGTTTTTCAGCTGATGCAGTAACAATCGCAGGTAATCCAATGCAACGGCAAGGACAGCCTTTTGAATTAGCTCCAACTTATGTATATTTAGCATCGGATGATTCTCGATTTGTAACAGGACAAACGCTTCATGTTAATGGTGGGCAGTTTATGACCTCTTAACAGGAAATGATTTGAATGAAAAAATGCACAAATGTGATGATTATCAGCATTTGTGCATTTCAATTAGTTTCTAAACATTAATATGGATCAGCGTCGTGCCCTTTATCAACAGCATCTTTAACCGCTTGATCTGCTTCTTTTGCGCCAAGAGGATGGGGATTAAATTCTTTACCGAATTCTTCTTTATTGTTCATGGATTTTGCTTTTTCAGCTAATCCTTCCCTTAAACGACGGCCGTATTCCTCGTCCGCTTCATCGGCAAGGGCCATCATTTTATCTTGTATATCCTTTGGACAAATAGCAAGATCGTTAACTAAATTGTTAATAAGTTCATCCTTTTCCCATTGTTCGAAGCTACGATATGTTTCGCCAGCTTGTTTTGTATTATCGTTGCGTTCAATGGATTCGCGGACTAAATTCCCCTCAACCTTAGGTGTATATTCCTTGCCAACTTGTTCCGCTTCTTTTAAGCCACCCATACTGGAAGGTTCATAGTTGACATGTAAATTTTGGCCAGGAGCTTTATCGTTGTAGTAACGTAATTGCCCACCTTCTTGGTTTGTAGCTACTCGTTTCTTCGCAGCGTTAATAGGTAGTTGTAAATAGTTGGCACCTACACGATAACGTTGCGTATCCGAATAAGAGAATGTTCTTCCTTGCAACATTTTATCGTCAGAGAAATCTAAACCATCCACAAGAACACCTGTACCAAATGCCGCTTGTTCAACTTCATTGAAGTAGTTTTCAGGATTTTTATTTAAAACCATTCGTCCTACTGGTAACCAAGGGAATTTATCATTTGGCCATAGTTTTGTATCATCTAATGGGTCAAAATCAAGTTCTGGATGTGGACCATCTTCCATAATTTGAACAAATAGTTCCCATTCAGGGTAATCCCCACGTTCAATTGCTTCGTATAAATCTTGAGTTGCATGATTGAAGTTTTTCGCTTGAATCTCTTCTGCTTCTTTCACCGTTAAGTTTTTAATACCTTGCTTCGGTTCCCAATGATATTTTACTAATACAGCTTTCCCTTCATTGTTTACCCATTTATACGTGTTAACTCCGGAACCTTGCATCATTCGATAGTTTGCAGGGATCCCCCATGGTGAGTAAACGAGGGTTACCATATGGAATGTTTCAGGAGAATTCGCACAAAAATCAAAGAAACGACGAGAATCTTGAATATTCGTAACAGGATCTGGACGGAAAGCATGGATCATATCTGGGAATTTCATCGCATCACGAATGAAGAAAATTTTTAAGTTATTCCCTACTAAATCCCAGTTGCCATCCTCTGTATAAAATTTAACTGCAAACCCACGTGGGTCACGAACGGTTTCAGGAGAATGTAATCCATGAACTACTGTCGAGAATCGTACAAATACAGGTGTACGTTTTCCTTTTTCTTGGAACAATTTTGCGCGGGTATATTTTGAAACAGGTTCATTTCCTACTGTACCGTAAGCTTCAAAATAACCATGGGCACCTGCTCCACGGGCGTGTACAATTCGCTCTGGCACTTTTTCACGGTCAAAATGACTTATTTTCTCAATGAAATCATAATTCTCTAAAGTAGCTGGGCCACGGTTGCCAACTGTACGAATGTTTTGGTTATTCGTAATCGGGTGACCTTGCCTGTTCGTTAATGTACCATCGTCCTCAATATTCGTTTGATGTTTTTCTTGGTTAGAAGGGTCTTTTTCCATGAAATATCATCCTTTCTTTTTGTGCACCCTGTTTATCGGTACTATTTGGTGCTAGTGTAAAATAAAAATTGAACATTACTATATTTGCCTATACCGTAAAAAAGTATTCGAAATGGGTAGAGAAAGAAGAAAAAAGTGTTGAACCGATATATACTGATTCAACACTTTCCGATTTATATAGCAATTATGATAGGTAAAATCATTGGCTTTTTCTTTGTTTTTTCTGTCAAGAATATACCAACTTCTTTTTTAATAGCTCTTTTCATTCCGAGAATGTTCGGATCTTTAAATGGATCAATCGTTCGTTTTACAATTTCGTTAATATCTTGTATAAGTTTTTCAGAATCTTTTGCGTAAACAAAACCTCGTGAAATACAATCCGGTTCGGAAATGCGACTGCCATCTTCTTTACTTATTGTTAATACAATTACAAGCATTCCTTCTTCAGATAGCTGTTTGCGGTCTCGCAATACGATATCCACGATTTCGTCATCGCCTACATTATCCACATACGTATCCCCAGCTGTAATTTTACGAGTTTGGCGAGCTTCACCATATTCGATATCGACAACATCACCATTTCGAATAATGAACGTATTGTTCCTTTCTACGCCAACTGTCTCTGCTAAAATACGATGTAAATGGAGCATGCGATATTCTCCGTGAATAGGAATGAAATATTTTGGTTTCATGAGAGTTAACATTAGTTTTAAATCTTCTTGATAGCCGTGGCCTGAAACATGCATTCCTGTAATACTTGATGAACCGTAAATGACTCTAGCTCCTAATTGGAAAAGGTTGTCCACAATTTTCGAAACATCCTTTTCGTTTCCGGGAATGGGTGACGCAGCAAAGATGACCGTATCATCTGGTAAAACTTTTACGTCTCGATTGTTGTTTGTTGATAGGCGGGAAAGGGCAGCTAATGGCTCACCTTGGCTCCCAGTACATAAAACAACAACCCTATCTGGTGGATATTGTTTTACATCCCGGGCTTCGATTAACATCCAGTCTGGAATTTCTACATATCCCCGTTCTTTCGCTACTTTTACGACATTTACCATGCTGCGGCCGAGTAATGCAAGTTTTCGATTTGTTTTAATGGCAGCATGTACAATTTGTTGAACCCGATTGACGTTGGAAGCAAAAGTGGAAATAATAATTTTCCCTGTTGCACCCGAAAAAGCTTCTTCAATGTGAGAACCGACTTCATGTTCTGATGGGGTCGAGCCCGGACGTTCAGCATTTGTACTTTCCGAAATAAGCATTAACACCCCTTCTTCACCGATTTTCGCCATTTTATGAATATCTGAGTACTGGTCATTAACCGGTGTTAAATCAAATTTAAAATCACCAGTATGAACGACATTTCCTTCAGGAGTATGGAATACAATCCCTAAACAATCAGGAATACTATGACTTACCCTAAAAAAACTAACCTGTATTTTTCCAAAATCTAAATGGGATTCTGAATGAATCTCGATTAAAGTAGATTCCCTTAAAAGCTTATGTTCTTTTAATTTTAATTCGATTAACCCAAGGGTGAAACGGGTAGCGTATATAGGTACATTTAACTTTTTTAAAAAATATGGTATCCCACCAATATGGTCTTCATGGCCATGGGTTACAACTAACCCTCGAATTTTATGTTGATTTTCCTGTAAATAACTCACATCAGGAATGATTAAATTAATACCTAATAAAGACTCATCGGCAAACTTTGCTCCGCAATCTACAATGACAAGATCGTCTCCATATTCGATGACATACATGTTTTTGCCGATTTCATTAATACCGCCTAAGGCAAAAATGGATAATGTATTTTTATCAGACAAACTGACCCCTCTTTTCAACGACTTTTACTACAGTTAAGTATAGCTATAACATTGTTGTCCTATACGGAGAACAAATTCTTAGTAGGAGACGATTTTGATTAGTTTATCTGATAATAATCGCTTGTATATTAATGGAAAAAAGGGCGAGAATAAAACAGATAGATTGATTTGAAGGAAGTGTCATATTGGAATTTTTATATGGACAAGAATCATTAAAAGCAATTCAATGGGTTTTAAGAGCAATCATTGCATTTATCTTTTTGTTTATTGCAGCGAAAATAATGGGACATCGTTCTATTTCACAACTAGGCATACTTGATTTCGCGATGGCAATTACAGTCGGAAATATTATTGCCCATCCATTATCTGATGAAGGGTTGGGAATGGGTGGATCCATGATTACAATGTCCGTATTAATTATTTTGTATATTGGGTGTGTCTATTTAAGTCTTAAATGGATGTCTTTTAGACATTTTATCGAACCAACTCCGTTACCTCTTATTAAAAATGGGCAAATTCTTTCAAAAAACTTAACAAAAGCTAGAATATCCATAGATTATTTACTAGCAGAGTTACGGAAAGACAAAATAGAAGATATTCAAAAAGTTGCCTTTGCCTTTTGGGAAGCAGATGGGACCATTTCAAGTTTCCTTTATCCTGAAAATCAACCACTCACTCAAAAGGATATCAATATGCCACAGCAGCAATACACTTTACCAATTGTCATTATTAAAGAAGGGAAAATTGATTTTAATCAACTAAGCAATATAGCACAAAATGAAGAGTGGATAAAAAATGCAATCCTTTCCACATATAAAGTAGATATTCAAGATGTTTTATTAGCTACAATTGATCAACAAAATAACTTAAAAGTGTTTTTATATTAACATTCATTTTAAATAGAAATAGAGTCCGTTTTAAGGATTCTATTTTTTTTCTGTTTTTTAATTAAAAAGAGAATGAAATGGAAGGTTGGGGAATACTATTTTTATAACTACTAGAAAACTTAAAAACTAGAAGAATGGGGTGAGAAGGTTGTTCCAGTTATTTTTATTATTATTAGAAGTTATCTATCTTTTTTTAGCATTTAAAACTGGTAAAGCACTCTTTTTTATCATTGCCGTTGGGTTAGGTTTTTGGTGGCTATATGAATTAAATAAAGATGTTCGAAAACGCAACGAGGCATTATTAAATGATACGATTGAACAAGTAGAACAGTATCCCCATACCCGTTATATCGTTTCTGCCGATTATTTAAATGCGTTAATGATTGATGAATATACGAATACATTACGAATATTGGAAAGGGAAGACATCGATGATGAATTTGAAAAAAAGGAATATCATTTTCAAGAAATTTATGAAATAGCGATAGTAGAAGATAATAAAAATGTTGCACTAACATCCAAGGGTGGTGTCCATGGTTGGTCGTTAATTGATGGCGGTGCAAAAATCGATGTCCATGTAAATGATGTAGAAGATTCAGAAGAGAAAAAGGATAAAGAAGTAAAAAAATTAATGCTTAAAATGGTAGTAGATGATTTATCCAGTCCAATAGTGGAATACGTTTTTCTAGACAATAAACAAGCGATTCCAAAGGATTTAGACGAATATAAAGATCTGTTTAAAGAATGTCAAAAATGGTACCAAAAAATTAGTTTGATTATTAAACGAAACGAGGTAGAAAAGGATAGAAATGAAATGGTTATAAAGGGATGGACTTAATCTTTTAACTGCTTGCAGTAATGCAAGTTTTTTTATGTCTACATTTACTATGGATGTATTGTAACGCGAGTCCCGATTGGGATTGTTCTAGCTAATTCTTCGACGTCTTCGTTGTACATCCGAATACATCCCCGAGAAACAGCCTGACCAATCGAACTCGGATCGTTTGTACCGTGGATACCATAACTTTGTTTTGATAAACTCATCCACATCGTTCCATATGGACCACCTGGATTTGGTGCTCTATTAATAATAATAAAATCTCCAACTGGCGTCTCGTACAACATTCTTCCAACGGCTATTGGATATTGTTTTTGAAGGACACCGTCCCGAAAAAGTCTTAGCCAACGACCGTTTATTGACACTTCGATTCGATAAGGGAGTGTATTAGGATCCGGAAAACCGGGAATTTCAATTAATTGCCCTACGTTAATCACATTTGGATTAATATTCGGGTTGGCTTGGATAATGGCTGACAAAGGTGTTCGATAATCTAAAGAAATTTGGTTTAACGTTTCCCCGCTTTTAACCGTATGAAGCAGTGTCATCATCTCCGTTCAACATAATATCTTTCTATTCTATGCATAGGTTCCTCGCAAAAAAATATGTATCGCAAATATTTAACAAGCAACGAAAGCCGATTTATTTACAGAAAGGGAATTGTTTAATATAAATAAATATTCAAATTTATTTTTCGTTTGTTTATAATGATATTTATTTATAAAGAACGGTAAATGGAGGCCATTATGCGGAAATACGTTGGAGAATTGATGCTATGTATTACAGCGATTATATGGGGGAGTGGCTTTGTTGTTAGTGCAATTTCCCTTGATCATTACTCACCTTATCAAGTATTAGCTGGTCGTTTTTTAGTTGGTTTTATTATATTAAGTATGATTTTTTATAAGAAATTAAAAGGGATACATATCGGAGTGATTAAAAAAGGATTTGTATTAGGATTCTTTTTATACGTAGCTTTCGCTTTGCAAACGGTAGGTCTACAGTTTACGACACCTTCCAAAAATGCCTTTTTAACTGCTGTAAACGTTGTACTTGTTCCGTTTATAGCCTATCTCTCTTATAAAAGAAAAATTGATAAGTTCGAATTGGCCGGTGCCATTTTAGCGATTATCGGTATTGGATTCCTATCTTTACAATTATCAATGGATCTTAATATTGGAGATCTTTTAACATTAGGTTGTGCTGTAGCATTTGCTTATCAAATTTTTTATACGTCCAAATATGTAAAGGAAGAAGATCCAATTACGTTAACGATTATACAAATGGCTGTTGCAAGTCTGTTAGCGTGGATTGTTGTTTTATTCAAAGGAGAAGTTCATTATTCAATGGAAATAGAAGCAGTATCTTCTATTATTTATTTAGCGGTTTTTTCAACAACTATCGCTTATTTATTCCAAACAATTGCGCAAAAATTTACGAACGAAACGAAAACAGCTATTATTTTATCAACGGAATCCTTTTGGGGAATGGTTTTTTCGGTACTCCTTTTAAATGAAGTGTTAACGATAAGAATGGTGATAGGTGCGATTTTAATTCTTTGTGCCATAATTATTTCTGAAACAAAGTTATCCTTCCTTAAAAGGAAGCAACTCGGAAAATTAACTTAAATGTCTCTTTAATCTAGAGGCATTTTTTATTTGCCAAAATCCTTAAGAATGCTTTTCAAGATGACGACGACTTGTCATTATGCTCGTTGTAATTCCAACGATAAATATCGTGACGATAGATAAAAATAACGTCCTTGTGGAAATAAAAATCCCACCTAAGCCAACTACAGCAGCATCAATAAAAAAGATAACAATCCCCACATTCATTGCCGTTTTATCAGCGATAAATTGGGCTAGTAAGTCTGTCCCACCTGTACTCGTCTTATAACGAAGCATGAGACCAATACCTAAACCTACAAGGATTCCACCTAATATCGAACTGATGAGTGGATCGAATTGAACAATGGAACGAAGTGGTTTGAACATATCAATAATAAGGGAAGATATAAGTAAGCCGTGGAGGCTATTGTAAAAATAATTTTTATATTTAAACCAGGCTAAAATAAAAATGGGAATACTTAAAACAATAATCATTAAACCAATTTTTAAATGAAACAAATAATGGGTTATTAAAGAAAGTCCAATAATTCCGCCATCTAAAATTTCATAGGGGGTTAAAAAAACATTAATACCTAAAGATAGAAAAATACTTCCTACAACAATTGCTATTCCTTTCCGTATCATGCAATTCTCCTCGTAAAATGGACATGCATCATTTTATGAGGAAGTAGGGCAGAAAATGTATGACTAATTTGTTACTTAAATAATTTGTAGTATCAGCATTGAAAAAAAACATTATCCATTATTTTTCTAATAAATGGTTTTAAACTATGAACCCTCTTGATTATGGCGTTGTCTAGAAGCGAGGAAATTATACAAAAGAAAAAAATTAATTGCACTCATAATAAAACAGATAATTGCCATGATAAGCACATAACATTTTTGGAGGTGTTTTTGACATGCAAAACAATAATGGTAATGGTAAGCGATTCACATCAGCTGGTACTGATATTAATGAAGTAAAGCGCCAAAATGCACAAGGTTCTTCAGGATCTTCCTTTGGTACTGATCCACAAAAAGTAAAAGAAGAAATTGCTCAAGAAGCAGGTCCATTTGCTTTTGGTAAATCAGCACAAGCTGGACAAGCAGGGAAACAATCTTTCGGTAACCCATCCATTGGGACAAACCCACAAAAAGTAAGAGAAGAAATCGCTCAAGAAGCGGGTCCATTTGCTTTCGGTAAAACAGGACAAGC
>NZ_JBIQFG010000009.1:38658-96134 GCF_045369345.1 Ureibacillus sp. 179-F W5.1 NHS
GCAGGGAAACAATCTTTCGGTAACCCATCTATCGGGACAAACCCACAAAAAGTAAGAGAAGAAATCGCTCAAGAAGCGGGTCCATTTGCTTTCGGTAAAACAGGACAAGCTGGACAAGCAGGGAAACAATCTTTCGGTAACCCATCTATCGGGACAAACCCACAAAAAGTAAGAGAAGAAATCGCTCAAGAAGCAGGACCGTTTGCTCAATCAGGACCTTCTGCAAATCAAACAGTGACAGGTACTGATATCAATGAAGTAAAACGCCAAAACCAACAAGCAGAACAAGGTAAGAATAAGTTCTAGTTTGGAAAAACGCAAAACGCCTCTTTATGGGGCGTTTTTTATATCCTTTAGCGGGGTGATGGAAAGATGGATAACAATGGACATCGTTTTACTGTTGCTGGAACTGATATAGAAGAAGTAAAACGAAAAAATGCAGAAGCGGGTATGTCCTATAAAGAAGTGCTGCAATTGCTAGCTAAAACAGGTGGACATAACACGAAACAATACAGCACTACAAAGGTTGAGGAAGTTAAAAAGAAAATTCATCCATATAATTAGAGCCCATCTGGGTTCTTTTTTATTTTCATTCAATTGGTTTGAAATAATGGGTATAATTGTAATATGAGAAAAGGAGGGGTTGTTATGGAAGCGTTATTAAACCGTGTGAAAGACACAAGGGAAGTTTTACGAAAATTAGTTATTGATACAGTATTGAATGAATTTGATGGACACTGTATGGTATTGAGTGATGAGAAAAGAAAAATGAAGTATACAAAAATGATGGAAAGTCCTTTTCGTTTTTTTAGAGGCAGTGCTTATTTATTTTACTATGATATGTCAAAAATTCCGTTTTCCTTTCATACAAGTATTGATAAACCGACTTGGATTCAAGGTGACTTACATATGGAAAACTTTGGGGCTTTTCAAAACGAAAAAGGCGAGATTGTTTACGATGTGAATGACTTTGATGAAGGATACATAGGTTCCTATTTATATGATCTTATACGTATATCTGTAAGCATTGCATTATCTTGTGAAGCTCAAGGACTCTCTAATCATGAGCAACAAAGACAAATAAAAGCATATATTGATGCCTATTACCATCAATTGAAACGGTTTAAAAAAGGAAAGGATGATCCGTTTAGTTTAACCTTTACTGAACAAAATACAAAGGGTCCTGTAAAAAAGGTTTTAAAAAAGCTGGGGAAAAGACAACGAGACCATTTGTTAAAAGATATTACCTACATTAACAATGAGGGGAAACGAGTATTTTCTTGGTCAGAAGAAATTGAGCCGGTTTCCTTTGAAGAAAGTACGATGCTTAAAACGTTAACGGAGAACTACTTCCATTCGTTAGATATAGAAGATAAAAAAGATTTTTCCTTTTATACAATAAAAGATATTGCGAGAAAACATGGCACAGGTACAGCTTCTATTGGGTTAGATCGATATTACATTTTAATTGAAGGGGAAAAGGATGCAAACGGAGTGGATGATTTAGTACTTGAAGTAAAAGAAGTACGCACCCCAATACCAGCTTACTTTCTACCTTATCGCGAAAAATTTTGGAAAAAATACGACCATCAAGGGAAACGGGTTGTGGCAACTCAAAAGGCAATGCACCATTTAGAAGATCCTTATCTTGGTTATTTAACAATTGACGGACGGGAGTTTTACGTGCGGGAACGTTCACCTTATAAAAAGAAAGTGAAAATAACTTCCCTTTTAACGTCAGAGGATTTTGAAGCAACTGTCCAAATTATGGGGAAAGTGACCGCTAAAATTCATGCTCGGGCAGATGTTAATACGGAAAACGAACTGTTCAACCATGAAAGTGAAGAAGAAATTTTAAATGCAATTGGTCAAGACTTTGAAACGTTTTGCAATCAAATTATTTTTGTCTCAATGGCCTATAAAGAACAAGTCAATCAAGATTATGATCTTTTTTGCACGTGGGTTTCTGAGAAATGGAACGATTAAATAAGGTTGTTCTATCATTTGAAATTAAAATTTTTAAAAATTAAGATTGATATAGTAAGCCCATATGATTATATGAGCTTACTATTCGATATTGATTTTGAGGTGATAGAATTGACAAATAGCTTATTATCCATTGATTGGGACTATTTTATTTCCACAAAAAATCAAAACATTGTATCATTCGTTGAAAATAAACGAACCATATTAGATGATTGGTATAAACGATATTTACAGGCGAAAAGTAAGGGTATCAATTTACAAAAATTATACCAACTTTCTGAAGAGACGAAGACTTTTTGGCGCAAAATTAAAAAAGTATTTCATTATGATGGTGACACTCCTGTTTTTGTATCGGATTCCCATGCCTTATCCTACGATCTTGTTAAAATGTATCAATGTGACGAAGTATTTCTTTTCGATGCCCACTCTGATTTAGGGTATGGCGGATTATCCTCTTTAAAATTTGATGTCAATTGTGCTAATTGGTTAGGGAAACTATTACATGAAGATGTAATTGAACAGGCGAACATCGTTTATAGCCCTTACACTTTAGAAAAACCATCATTTTTTAAAGAAATCAACCGTTTATATAATGTAAACTATTTAAAATTTAATGATATTCAAGGAAAAATAAAAATACGTGCTATCCATATTTGTCGATCGGGAGCATGGAGTCCACCTTGGTTCGATTCAACATTCATTGAATTCATAAATAGTTTAGGTTTACGATACGAAATAAAGGATTGCCCTGCTCGAAATTGGAACCCGAATAATATTAGCTTTTCCGAGCAGTTAACCTATTTAATGGCTTAATCCTTTGGAATAATTTATCGATACTCACACACACTAAGTAAAAAGGAGTGGGTATTCATGAATAAAGAAAGAGATTCCTTTCCCGAATCGAAAAAGGTGTTTGAAGATTTACCTATAACAGATAAACCGGATATGGTCGATTCAGAGAATATTAGCCTTTTTGATTTACATGAAGATATGCAAACTGTAGACGCAATTCCAGTACAAGAATTAAATAAACGTGTAAAAACAGAAGATGATGAATTAATTACTGAAGTTTTTAGAAAAGAATCTCCCGATGAGAAAAAACATAGTTAATAGAAGGTGCTGCCTAAGTTAAAGGTGGCACTTTTTCTTTTATATTCTACTTTATGCCTCGATATTCTTGAAAAAATATAAATAAATTCTATGTCCTTATATTGAATAGTTCATAGGGCATTGTTAAAATTTAATTATATTTTCAGAAAAATCCAACAACTGATAGGGGAGATAGAGATGTCAGGGGATTTCTTTTCAGAAGAACATAATATGTTCCGGCGAACCTTGAGAAAAATGTTAGAAAAAGAAGCTTATCCATATTTCGAGGAATGGGAACGTAAGAGGGAAGTACCGAGAGCCTTTTGGTCAAAGTTAGGGGAACAGGGATATTTATGTCCGATGGTAAGTGAAACGTATAGTGGATTAGGCCTTGATTTTGGTTATTCTATGATTTTAGCAGAAGAGTTAGAACGGGTAGGAGCAGGGCTTGCTAGTGGCATTGTCCTCCATTCAGATATCGTCATTCCGTATATTGAACAATACGGAACGGAGGAACAAAAGAAAAGGTGGCTACCAAAAAGTATAACAGGAGAGTTCATTTCTGCTATTGCGATGACTGAGCCAGGAGCAGGCTCTGATTTAGCAGGTATTCAAACGACGGCTTATCGGGAAGGAGATTTTTATATATTAAATGGCGAAAAAACATTTATTACAAATGGAATTAATGCTGATTTCGTCGTCGTTGTTTGCAAAACGAATCCAAACGTTAATCCATCTCACAGAGGGATTAGTTTAATCGTTGTAGAAAAAGACACGCCTGGATTTAAACGGGGAAAAAAGTTAAACAAGATCGGAATGCATTCATCAGATACAGGTGAACTTATTTTCGAAGATGCAAAAGTCCCTGCTGAAAACTTGCTCGGGGAAGAAGGAAAAGGGTTTTACTATTTAATGGACAAATTACAACAGGAACGTCTGCTAGTAGCCATCGAAGTGCAAGTGGAAGCAGAGGAAATGTTCCGCATTACGAAGGAATATGTCAAATCTCGAAAGGCCTTTAACCGTTCAATTGCCGATTTTCAAAATACACAATTTAAATTAGCGGAAATGGCTACGGAAATTGATATTGGACGGAACTACATTCATACATTAGTAGCAAAACATATCGCAGGAGAAAAATTAGTAAAGGAAGTTTCAATGGCGAAATGGTGGATCAGTGAAATGGCAAAAAAAGTTGCTGCCGAATGTCTTCAACTTCATGGGGGGTATGGTTATATGGAAGAATATGAGATTGCTAGACGATTTAGAGATATTCCAGTAGCAGCGATTTATGCTGGGACGACAGAAATTATGAAGGGGATTATTGCAAAGGAAATATTGAAGTAACAAAAGTATGGATTAGGGGATATTCGGTTGTTCACAAATGATAACAGGGGGAATGGGAATGTTTATTACGGAGGTATTAGCACAACATGCGATGGATAGGCCAGATGCATCGGCAATTGAATTTGAAGGGAATCGATGGACATATCGGGAGCTATTAAATAATGCGCAGAAAATAGCGGGTTACATGCAACAGCAAGGATATAAAAAAGGAGACATCGTTGCGCAATTTATGCTTAATTCGGACTTGTTTATGGCTGTTTATTATGGGGTACAGCTTGCAGGATTGACAATTATGCCAATTAATACAAAGCTTGCACCTCCTGAAGTAGAATATATTTTTATGCATTCAGAAGCAAAGGTACTTATTTTTGATGAAAAAATGGAAGAGACAATTAAAGATTCTACTTATAACTTTAAAGAAAAAATCAATTTATCCAAAATACGTGAAATAATTCAAGCTGACTCTGTTCAATATGAGCCTGTTTCATTACAAGGAAATGATACTTCAGTCGTTATGTATACGTCGGGTACGACTGGGAAGCCAAAAGGAGTCATGCTTTCCCATCAGAATGTTTATGAAACAGCAGCTATTTGGTCTGAATCGATGAACATGACAAAAGATGATCGGATGTATATTTGTACCCCTCTTTTCCATTGTGCAGGAAGTCATGTATTTGCTGTACCAACAATGTTTAAAGGTGGTGCAGTGGTAATTGAAGAAGCCTTTTCACCAAGTCGTACATTGAAAAAGTTAGTTGAAACAGAGGCTACTATTTTCTTTGGTGTTCCAGCGATGTACACGATTTTATTAAATATGCCAGAGTTAACAAATTATCATTTTGAACATTTACGATTGTTTTGCTATGGAGCAGCGCCGATGCCCTATGAGCTAGTAAAACGGTTAAAAGACACTTTCCCTCTAGTGAAAGTTCAAAATTTATATGGACAAACGGAAAATTCGCCAGCCGCTTCATCATTAACAGATGAATATGCATTAGAGAAAATTGGTTCTGTTGGCAAACCGTTAACCCGTACACAAATTAAAATTGTGGATTCTTTTGGAGAAGAAGTGGCAGTAGGTGAGGTAGGAGAAATTTGTGTAAAAGGTCCCCAAGTGATGAAAGGTTACCTTCATAATCCGGAAGAGACATCGAATACGATTAAAAATGATTGGCTTTATTCGGGTGATTTAGGTCGTTTCGATGAGGAAGGTTTTTTATATATTGTCGACCGAAAGAAAGATATGATCATTCGCGGTGGTGAAAATATTTACCCAATCGAAGTGGAGGAAGTATTATATCAAATTCCACAAGTTTTAGAGGCGGCCATTGTTGGTGTACCCCACGAAGTATATGGGGAAGTACCGAAAGCGTTTGTTGTATTGAAAGAGGGTCACACCGTTTCTGAAGAAGAAATCGTAACATACTGTAGTACACAGCTGGCAAAATATAAAGTGCCGATTGAAGTTGAATTTTTAGATCAATTACCTCGTAATGCATCGGGGAAAGTATTGAAACATACGTTAAGACCGCAACAAAGTAAAGCAACTCATTTATAAGGGAGGGAAATAGATGGAAAATGTTTATATAGTAGATGGTGCACGTACTGCTTTTACATCCTTTGGCGGTTCCTTTTCTAAAGTAGATGCAGTGGAACTTGGCACATCCACTGCAGTAGAAGCATTGAAAAGATCCAATGTTCGACCGGAACAAATCGACCATGTCATCTATGGGAGTGTCATTGCATCCAATGTAAATGCCTCCTACTTAGCACGGCATATAGGGTTAAAAGCAGGTGTTCCAAAGGAAGTTCCTGCATTAACGTTAAACCGTTTATGTGGTTCAGGGATGCAATCGATTGTGACAGCAGCTCAACATATTTTATTAGAGGAAGGGAATATTATCCTTGCTGGTGGAACTGAAAACATGTCCCAATCTCCTTATGCGAATTTTGAGCAACGATTCAATGGATCAAAAATGGGGAACTTACAATTTGTTGATATGCTACAAGCTACATTAACGGATCAATATACTGGATCAGGTATGGGGATGACTGCAGAAAAACTAGCTGAAATGTATAACATATCTCGTGAAGAACAAGATGAATTTGCCCTTCTATCGCATAAAAGAGCATCCCGTGCGCGGGAATCGGGCTATTTTAAAGAAGAAATCGTACCTTTCACTGTCCAGTTAAAGAAAAGTGAAATTTCCATTGAAATCGATGAACATATAAAAGACAACACAAATATAGAAAGCTTATCGACCCTTCGCCCTGCATTTAAAAAGGATGGAACAGTTACTGCTGGTAATTCGTCAGGTATAAATGATGGTGCGGCATCTATTGTAGTTGCAAGTGGAAAAGCTATAAAAGAAAATGACCTACAACCTATAGCACGTATTGTTTCTTGGGGAGTTGCGGGAGTTGATCCTTCCATTATGGGGATTGGTCCAGTCCCTGCAATAAAACTGGCTCTACAACGGGCTAACTTAGCGCTACATGATATAGATTTAGTCGAAGTAAACGAAGCCTTTGCAGCCCAGTACTTAGCTGTAGAAAAAGAACTCGGATTAAATCGCGACATAACAAACGTAAACGGTGGCGCTTTAGCATTAGGACATCCAGTTGGAGCGAGTGGTACACGAATCATTTTAGCCGCAGCTTATGAACTCAAACGACGTGGAGGGAAGTATGCTGTTGCTAGTCTTTGTATTGGCGGCGGACAAGGAATTGCGTTAGTGATTGAAGCGGTATAATCGTTTGAAGTGCTAGTGAAAAAACGACTAGCACTTTTATTAATGGGAAAATTTACGGGAAAGGCAATTTTAGTTACGTATCCTTATTAACATATTTCTAAAATGTGATAAACTATTTTTTATACTGACATGACTGTAAAATTTACCGTTTCTCAGTAAGTCAAATTTCATTCAATTACATCGATCAATTTTATTTTTAACTACTAAAACAACTAAAGTGAGCTGAAACATAATGGAACAACCATTTTTACCAATATTATTAGGTTCTGACATGAACGCTTATGGCATGGCGCGAGCATTTTACGAGGCTTATGGATTAAAGCCACTCGTATTAGGGCGCTCCCATTTAACAGCGACCCAAGATAGTCGCATTTTAAACTTTCAACAAATTGATAAATTAAATGAACAGGATGTATTTGTTCCTGCCCTTGAAAAAGTAGCAAAGCAATTTCCTGATAAGAAATTGTTATTACTCGCTTGTGGCGATGATTATGCGAAGTTAATTATTAAAAATAAGCCAGAACTTGAAAAATATTTCACGGTGCCATATATAGATGAATCGTTAATGGATCAAATTTTATTAAAAGAAAACTTTTATAAAATGTGTGAAAAATATGATTTTAAATATCCTGGTACAACAACGGTTACTGCTGATAACTATGAAAACTTCACGCCACCTTTTGAATATCCAATTATTTTAAAGGCATCCAACTCAGTAGCTTATTGGGCATGTAAATTCCCAGGGAAAAAGAAAGTGTTTGTGGCAAATAATGAAGAAGAAAAAACGGCTATTTTAAAAGCAATTTACAGTTCTTCTTATCAAGATACAATGATTGTACAAGAATTCATTCCTGGTGATGATTCTTATATGCGTGTATTAAATGCGTATGTTGGAAAAGACGGCAAAGTTAAATTAATGTGCCTTGGAAATCCAATTTTGGAAGAGCACTCACCTGAAGGAATCGGTAGTTATGCGGCAATCATTACTACGTTCGATGAAAAATTAATGGACAAAGTTCGTTTCTTTTTAGAAGATATCGGGTACACAGGTTTTGCTAACTTCGATATGAAATATGACGTGCGTGACGGTGAGTACAAGCTATTTGAAATTAATTTGCGTAACGGACGCTCAAGTTATTTTGTTACAGCAGCTGGCTATAACTTAATGAAATATGTTGCAGATGATTATATGTTAAACATTAAGCAAGAGTTAACATATGCGGACAACAAACATTTATGGATGATTATTCCAAAAGGCGTATTATTTAAATACGCTTCCAATGAAAAGATGAAAATTGAAGCAAAAAGTTTAATTCGCCAAGGAAAATGGACAAACTCATTGTTTTATAAAGAAGACATGAATCCGAAACGTTGGGTTAAACTAACGTTAAATAATTTAAATTATTTCCGTAAATATAAAAAATACTTTAACAAAAAAGGTTTGGAAGAATGAGAAAAACATTAGGTATTATTGGTGGTGTCGGACCGTTAGCAACTATGTTTATAGGCGAAATGATTGTTCGCCGTACGAAGGCATCAAAAGATCAAGAACATGTCCATACTATTATCGATAATGATACTTCGATTCCAGATCGTACAGCATATATTTTAGATCAAACAAAGGATAATCCAGTTCCTTATTTAATAAACGATGCTAAAAAGCTTGCTAATGCTGGAGCAGATTTAATTTGTATTCCTTGTAATACAGCCCATAGTTTTTATGATGAATTGCAGATGGCTTCCCCCGTCCCGGTATTACATATGATACGCGAGACGGCGAAAAGAGCTGCAACGTTAGGAGCAAAACGAGTTGGGATTTTAGCCACAGATGGCACATTAACATCAGGTGTTTATCAAAGGGCTTTAATGGAACAGCATATTGAACCTGTTATTCCAAATGGCATGATTCAGCAGCAAGTCATGTCAGTTATATATGACTATGTGAAGGCAGGCAAAGAAGTTTCGATTTCCCAATGGCAAGTAATCGAGCAAGCAATGCTTCAAATGAACTGCGATAAAATCATATTAGGTTGTACAGAGCTATCAATAGTAAATAAAGAACTAAAGCTAAGTAATCGTTACATTGATTCTCTTATTGTCCTTGCGGAAAGTGCCATCGTTGCATGTGGGTATGAATTAGCACACCCTAATGTTCCGTTAAAATTGAACGTATAAACTAGAAATATTTGGATGTAATAGTGAGTATTTACCTGTATATAAAAGGTAAATGCTCATTTTTTTTATAGTTAAATGGTCCTTCTTTGAATTAATAATTGGTAGGTAAGGGTCATTTACCTTTAATAGGAAATAGTAGATAATGGGTTTTGAAATAAATACCAAAAAAATGAGTAATAATTGGTAAAAAAACTTATTTTTCAGTAATATAAAACTTTTTCAGGAGGTTAAATAAAAGTGATCGTCACATTGCTAAGTAAAAAGAGTATTTCTTCTACTATTTTGCCTGAAAAAGTTACAGGTCAATATTGGATATATGATAATGCAAATACGAAAGAACTAATCAGTATAGAAGCATCTTCTAAACAAGAATGGATATTAAAATCAAATAAAAACTATTCCATTTTAGATTCAAAAGGCAGCCGAATTAAAAATACGATTTTAAGCCCTTTAAGTATTTACAATCTAAGTGTCAAAGACGACACAGATAAAACTTTCATTTTTACTGAACCAAATACATTAGACCGTCAAGAGTTCACGAAATTATTAGTGGATCGTGACATGGAAATTACATTTGGTCGTTCTGAACAAAATGACTTTGTGTTAGATAATCGTTTTGTATCCGGGTCACATTTCAAACTCAGCTTGCATAAGGATCAGTGGCGTATTAAGGATTTAAATAGTACGAATGGTACGTATGTAAACGGGGAACGGGTTTCAGAAAAAGATTTAAACTTTGGCGACTTAATATACGTAATGGGTTTTAAAATTATTGTAGGAAGTTGTTTTATTGCTTGTAATAATCCAGATGGAAGCTTACATATTAAATCTCCTTTATTACAGCGCTTTGAGCCGCAAGAGATAGAGGAAATCAATGAAGATGAAGAAGAAATTGAAAACATAGAACCTGATTATTTTTATCGTTCTCCCCGATTTAAACGGGACATTGAAAAACCTGTGTTTAAAGTAGATTCTCCTCCTCCAAATGCAATTGGTGAAGAAATGCCGATTATGCTTGTCATCGGACCATCCGTAACGATGGGGATGGCTTCTATGGCTACTGCCCTTTTCGCCATTAATAATGCGATGGCTAACGGTAATATAGCAGCTGCCACTCCGGCAATTATCATGTCCTGTAGTATGTTAATCGGTACGATTTTATGGCCAATTCTTTCCAAAAAGTATGATGCAAAACGGAGACGGAAAAAAGAAAAGAAACGCCAAGAAAAATATAAAAAGTATTTGGATCATTTTGCCGCAATTTTTAAAGATGAATGTGATCGACAGTCGGCCATATTACATGAAAATATTGTAACGGTGGACGATTGTATTGGCCGGATTGAAAATAGAGGACGTAATTTATGGGAGCGGGATTTTGGACAAGATGACTTCTTAAAATTAAGAGTTGGATTAGGCCAAGAAGAGTTAAATGCAGAAATTAAATTTGCAGAGAAAAAGTTCTCAATCGAAGATGATAATTTACAAGAAGAATTATATACATTATGTGAAGAACCAAAGATATTAGAAAATGTTCCAAAAACCATTTCATTATATGAAGATCGCTTTGCGGGTGTTATCGGCGAGCGGGAAAAAAGTATCGAATTTGCGAAAGGGCTCATTTTCCAACTATCAGCTTTATATAGTTATGATGAGCTGAAAATGGTGTTCGTTTACGATAAAGATGAAGAAGAAATATTTAAATTTACAAAATGGCTTCCCCACGTTTGGAATAACGAGCGTTCTTTCCGTTTTATCGCTTGTGATAAAAATGAAATGAAAGAACTATCTGCTTATTTAGAGAAGGAAATCGAATCTCGTAAACAAGCGAACGATTCAGAAATCGAAGAAGTTAAACCTTATTACGTCATTTTCTCTATGAGTAAAGAACTTGCCAAACGTGGTGAAATGTTCAAACAGCTATTTGGAGAGAAAAAACAATTAATGATGAGTGTCGTAACGTTCTACGATGAGTTAAAACATTTACCAAAGGAATGTACAAAAGTAGTCGAACTGAAAAATAATAAAGGTTATTTATTCGATAAAAATGATATTTCGGGAAAAATTGTAGAATTCGAACCGGATATTGACGTAAAGGCAGATGCTGAAAAATTAAGTATCCAATTAGCGAATATTCCCTTAGATATTTCCGATGGAAGATTTAATTTACCGAAAGTTATTACATTCCTCGAATTATTCGGTGTTGGAAAGGTAGAACATTTGAATTCCTTAACTCGCTGGAAAGAAAATGACCCGACAAAATCTTTACAAGCTGAAATCGGGGTAGACACTTTAGGCGAAACATTTATGTTGGATTTACACGAGAAATTCCATGGTCCCCATGGTTTAGTTGCTGGGATGACCGGTTCAGGTAAGAGTGAATTTATAATTTCGTATATATTATCTCTTGCTGTGAATTACCATCCAAATGAAGTGGCCTTTATTTTAATCGATTATAAAGGCGGCGGTATGGCAAAATCCTTCGAAAACTTACCTCATACAGCAGGTATTATAACGAACTTAGATGGGGCAGCTATTAAACGGTCCCTCGTATCGATTGAAAGTGAATTAAAAAGACGCCAAGCGATATTTGCACAAGCAAGTAAACAAGTTGGTGAGAGCAATATCGATATTTATAAATATCAACGTCTATATCGTGAAGGTGTCGTAAATGAACCATTACAACATTTATTCATTATTTCAGATGAATTTGCTGAGTTAAAAACCCAACAGCCTGAGTTTATGGCGCAACTTGTCAGTGCGGCACGTATCGGTCGTAGTTTAGGGGTGCATTTAATATTAGCAACCCAAAAGCCAAGTGGAATCGTGGATGATCAAATTTGGAGTAATAGTAGATTCCGTGTCAGCCTGAAAGTTCAAGATAAAGCAGATAGTATGGATATGCTGAAACGTCCGGAAGCTGCCGAATTGAAAGATACAGGTCGATTCTACTTACAAGTAGGGTATAATGAGCTGTTTGAATTGGGTCAATCTGCTTGGGCGGGAGCTCCGTATTATCCATCTGACAAAATTGTAGTTGAAAAGGACAATAGTATCGTCGTAATTGATCGCAACGGAAGACCATTACGAGAAGGAAAATACGATAAGAAGAAAGCGTTAAATAGCAATCCGAAAAAACAATTAGACGTCATTACCCAATATTTAAATAAAATTGCTGATGAAGAAAATATTAAAATTCGTCAATTATGGTTAGAGCCAATTCCAAGCATGATTTTATTAGATGCTTTAATGGAAAAGTATCCTCAACCAAAAACTTCAATTGCATTAAATCCGCTTATTGGGGAATACGATGATCCTGAAAATCAAAAGCAAGATGTATTGCGCCTTCCTTTAACCCAGGAAGGAAATGTAGTCGTATATGGTGCTGCAGGTAGTGGGAAAACAACGTTTATAAATACGATGGTTACATCGTTAATGAAGGAGCATACGCCAGACGAAGTCAATATTTATTTATTAGATTTTGCTTCTGAAACTTTACGTGCTTTTGAATCGGCACCACATGTTGGAGATGTTATTTACGCCCATGAAGGAGAAAAAGTAAGTAATTTATTCCGCATGTTGAAATTAGAAGTCTCGAATCGTAAAAAAATGTTTGCTGACTATGGTGGAGATCAAGCTTCCTATATTCGTCTAACAGGCAATAAGGTTCCTTCCATCGTTGTAGCAATTAATAACTTCTCTGCCTTCACAGAATTATTTGAAGAGAAGGAAGAGGCGGTTGCCTATTTATCCCGTGAAGGAATGAAATATGGTATTTACTTTGTTCTTACGGCTTTAAGTGCAAACTCTGTAAGGTTCCGATTGTTACAAAACTTTAAGCAACAAATCGCTTTACAGTTAAATGATGAAAATGACTACACAATGATTGTAGGGAAAACGGGTGGATTAGTTCCATCGAAACATAAAGGACGCGGATTAATTAAATTAGATAAAGTGTATGAGTTCCAAGTGGCGCATATAACGGAAGAGAATATTCCTTATCCATTTATCGTCAATATGTGTAATGAAGCTCAAAAGGCATGGGGCAAACCGGGAGCAAAACGTATCCCGATTTTACCGAAGAATGTGGATATCGAATTTTTATCTAATTATATTTCAGCTGAAAATACATTAAATCTGCCAGTGGGTGTTGAAAAATCATCATTAAATGTAACCCACTATCCATTTAATAAATTTTATATTAACCTTGTTCTTTCAAATGGAGAAGGTTCAAATATATTTGGAAAAGAGCTGGCCCAATTTATCGGTCAAAAAACAACTCTTCCAATTGAAGTAATAGATTTCAAGCGTGAATTAGAGGTAATGGATTCGCCTCATATTATACGCCACGAATCTTTAGAAGCTTGCAAACAAGCGATCAATGAATTATTTAGTTTAGTCTTATACCGTAATAATACGTATAAAGACGCCTTAGAATCTGGAACAGAGATTGAACCATTTGAACAAAGGGTTTATATGATTCAATCTGTTACGGCATTAAAATCCCAGTTAACGGGTGAAGATGCTAAAAAACTAGAGCTTATCCTTGAAAAAGGTAATGTTAAATATAATATTACGATTATTTTAGTAGAACAATCGAAAAACTTATCAAGCATAACGTTTGAACAATGGTTTAAACAAAATGTCAGCTTAACGGATGCCATTTGGGTTGGTTCGGGCATTACCGATCAATTTAAATTGGAAATTAAAAATGTAAATGCCGAAATGCGTGCTGATATTGATATGACAGATGAGTTTGGATATGTTGTACGAAATGGGAAAGCGACAAAAGTGAAATTGTTAAATCCGATAAAGGAGGAAGAATTTGATGAACAAAGTGTTAGTTGAAATCTTTCTACCTGCATCGAATAGAAGCTTTGATGTGTATCTACCTTTGGAAAGTCGATTAAGTGAAGTGCTACCTGTTGTGAGTGCTTTAATCACTGATTTATCTGGAGGAACATTTAAAGCAAACAATGAAACCATTTTATGTGATTTTGAAACAAGCATTATTTTCAATATTAACATGACAGTTTCAGAGCTCGGTATTCAAAACGGCTCGAAACTAATGTTGATATAAATTTATTATGAATTGAAGGGAGACGAAAAGAATGAGCAAACGTATTCGCGTTACACCAGAGGAACTAGGCCAAGCTTCAGCAAAATTCTCAGAACTTGCAGGTACTTATACTGATATTTATACTCAGCTTTTACAACAAGCAAGTACAATGGGGCAAGCATGGGAAGGGGAGGACAACTTAGCCTTCGTTAACCAAATTACTGGCTTCTCAGAAGATTTAAAAGCGATGGCGAATCACCTAGAGCAAGCTAGCCAAGCATTAAAAACGCAACAACAAAACTATGAGCAACGCCAACAAGCAAACATTTCTTCTGTACAAAAATTAACGAATTAATAGAGAGGATGATTTTTTATGGCAGGACATATTCGCGTTGATACTGGACAGGTAAATCAAATTGCATCAACAATCGAAACGTTAAATAAACGTTTACGTGAAGAATTAGAAAACAGTAAAAAAACGATTTTAAACTTAGGGAATACTTGGGAAGGGGAAGCTTCTCAAGCAACAATCGATTCTTATAACAGCTTTTCAAATCAATATTTCCAAACATACGAAGACATCTTAAATCAATATGTAACATTTCTACGTACGAACGTAGATCAAGGTTACTTTGAAACAGAATCAGCAAACACAAACTTAGCTGACGCATTTAAATAATACTTAGCATGCATGACAAATCTAAAGACGATGGGATAACCATCGTCTTTAGTTGAAGTTGAAAATAATTGGATATACTTTATATAAATTTTTGAACGATATGAATTAAGCGAAGTATTAAAAGCACTTAATTTCAAAAACGGGAGCTTAAATATGAAAAATGTATTAAAAGTTTTATTAACTATTTGTTTTGTAATGGGAGTGAGTGGGTGTATGAATTCAAATACAGGTGATAGTAATACTACAAACAGTGGGCAAAAGGGAAAAGCAGAGTATCTAAATGAACAAACATTAAATTACTTGGAGAAATATGATGATACTTTTAAAGTGGAAAATTTAACTTTACGAGGGGTAATAGAACCCTTTCACACTTTTGTAATAAACTCTTCAAAATATGATGAGAATTTCCATGTCTATATTTATGAAGAAGGAGATAGCTTAACGTTTAAAGACGATTACTTTCAGTTAGATATGTCAAATGAGGCTTCTGAATATATTTACTCCTTAATTCAATCAAAATTACCAAATGCAAGTGTAAAAGTGGAATTTCTTGATCGAACAATTGATTACAAAGGGGAGATTAAGAACTTTCAAGATTATATAAATTTAGGGGAGGTTGCTATAGATAGTTATATTTTTATAGAGAATATTGATTATGAAAAAAGTAGTGATTTATTTAAAGAAGTAGCATTAGAACTTGATAGTCACGACATAATAGGAACTGTACAATTTTTATCGACTACTACCGATATAAGTGAAATAGTTCCAACAAAAACGTTAAATACATTATTGAATTTAGAAACGGTCGTTGCATCACAAACATTTGCAATTGATTCGTCAAAAAAAATTATAACTACACCTGTAGAAAAAACTCCCAATTTTGAGGATTGATAGTTATGACAAAACTTTCCTATGAACAAATTGCAGTATTAGATAATTTAATTTATTGGGATTTCCCTAAGTCCGGAACTGGCACTTGGACAATGGAACGAATTTTGATGGATATGGAGAGAAAACTTAATCTCAAAAATTTTGAAAGTCCAAATATGATGTCAAGGGATGATTGGATAAAAATAAAAAATATAATAAAAAATGATAAACAATTAATGAATTATACAATGGTAGAGTATCGAGACCCTAGTCAAAAATATCCTGAACTTGAGAATGCTAATACTTCATTAGATTTTTATCCGATGCGAGTAGCAACATTTGTTGATAATGTGGAAAATCCTGAAGATGTAAATGTTGTTTTTAGAGGTACTTCATCAAGTTTTGAATGGAAAGATAATTTACAACTTTTGTATTTACCAGAAACTTTAGTACAAGAAATGTCATTGTATTATGTTGATAATGTACTAGATGAAAGATATGGAAACAGTATTCATACTTCTGGTCATTCTAAAGGTGGTAATAACGCTTTTTATACTGCTCTTTTTAGCAATAGAGTTTCTACAGCTTTCTCTTTAGATGGAGTTGGAGTTTCACAAGAGATAATAGAAAATAATCGAGAAAGAATAGATGAAATACGTCCATATTTGACTTTAGTTAGCGCTGAAGAAGATTATGTAAATCCACTTTTAAATAATATTGCAGGGAAAACTATCTATATTGAAATTGAAGAAGGGAGAGACTTTACTCAAAACCATAATCCATCACTAATCTTAAATGAGGATGGAAAGTTTAATAAAGAAGTAGAACAAGGGGAATTAGGGAAATTTTTTGATGCAATATCTAATCAACTATATACCATTGATTCTCATAATCTTCAAAGGATAATCGAATATGGGTTATTAGATATTGTTCAACCCATACTTGATGGGAAGATAGAACTTAATAGGGATTTATTAACTGGTAAATTACTGGATAGTGTATCTGAATTAATTGCAGATGCTGATTTACTAACATTTAGTTATAAATATTTTAAAGAAGAAAAAATATATAATGTAATTGAAGATAAATATGGTTCTTTTACAGCATCTATTTTTAAATTTATTATTGAGATAAATCCAATTAATAAAGCTGTTAATTTAGGTATTGATTTTGCAGAAGAAAATTTTAAAGGCGTCGTTTTAAGTATATTGAGTGTAGTAGATGCAGTTACTTGGATTATAAAAGCGTATGAAACTGCCAAAGAAATTACAGAAAATTACATAAATATATTAACTAAAAGTGCCGAAGTCTTAAAAGAGAGAATAACCTCAACAATTCAAAATTTCATTAATACTGGAAAAGCATTAAAAAAAGCAACTGTTAATTTCTTGAAGCAGGTAATTAATAGTGTAAATTTATTAATAAGTAATACTCTTAAAAAAATATTTACTTCATTCATAGGGACAAATAACGAGGCAAAAGCAACCCCATATATCAACTTAAATACTAATTCATTAAGAAATTACGCTGATCGTTTAGAAAAAGTGAAGTCCCGTTTGGCAGAGTTAGACAGTGATATGACAAGTTTAATTTTTACTGAGTCACTTCCTGCTGTTATTAGTGCGATTCGCACAAATAATTTTCCGTCCCAAAGAAAAATTCAAAAGTGTATCAACTACTTAGATGGTACGGCAGAGGCTTTTGAAAAAGCTGAAAAGAATATATTAAGTCAAGTATAACGGCGCTACTAAAATTGATATTTAAAAAGGTAGGTGGTTATTTTCGCTTGACTTTCTATTTAATGAAACATGCTTCGAAGTATTACAGTTCTTTGATAATCGTTACGGTACTAAAAATAATGATACATTAACAGAATATATTCAATCAAAAAAGAGAGACATTATTTTTAGTGTCGTTGCGAATAATCAAGGAAATACATCTATTTTTAAAAACAAATAATCGTGGCAAATTATTCACACAATTTTGCTCTAACCTTTTTCCTTATAATTGGAATGAAGGTTTAAATATTTCTAATGAAAGTAGGCATATGATATGAGGAAATTATTAAAGAAAGTGGGCGTATTTGTAATGGGCATTTCCATCTTAAGTTTACTAGGGTGCAGTGATGTAAATGAAAAAACAGCTAAAGTTATTGAGGAAAAATTATCAAAAAAATACAATGAATCCTTTGAAGTGCAATATATAGGGGAACGCTGGGGTACGAAAAGCAATGATACGGTAACGACGTATGTAAAAGCATTAGATTCCAACATTCTATTTACTGCCGAAATGGATACTTCTGAAAATATTGTTGAAAATTACCCAGATATGCTTTTAATGAATAAATTTGCATCGGTTTTTAATAAAGCGATTGAAGGTCAAGGCTTAGATGCTTCCTCGTGGATAAGAATTCATCCAAAACAATCTGTTGAAATTACGAAAGATATGACGATTGAAGACTATCTAGAAAAATCGAAATCCGAGTATGTTCATGTAGAAATCGTCATGAAAAATGATGAAAGCATTACAGCGGAGAAGTTAAAAACGATTGTACAGCAATCCTACAATCAGTTTAATGGCCCTTCTATTTCTGCAACGTATTGGCTATTCAATGATGATGAATATAAAAAGGTGAATGAAACTTTAGCGAAAGTAGTAAATATTGTTCCTTCTGATTTAGAAAGTTATGACTATGATAGTACAGTTTTTGTTGAATTAACGGAAAATGGCTTCGTAGAATCCGATGAAGAAATTAATAATAGCCTGGGTGGAGGGACTAATTAATGGCTTTAACTGATTACGAGAAAAAAATCGTTACAGATATCGCTTATCAAGACCTTGTTTATTTTAAAAAAGAAACTGCTGAAGAATCTAACAACGTCATGGATCAAATAAATTTAATGATTAGTGAGGGTAAAAATTTTAAAGGTGAAACTTTATCTGATGAAAAAATAGAAGAATTAACTAGAGTGAAAAATAGATTAACAGAAATAGGTGCCGAAGATTGGAAGGTTAGCTATGTGCAAAATCATAATGAACCTGAACAAAGTGGCTTCTATGGAGTTTTAATCGATACAGGGGAAGAATATGCAGCTGGTTTCCGAGGTAGTGAAAATCCAGGAGAGTTAGGGAATGCGAAAAATGACTGGTATGAAGCGGACCTTAAATTAGTAACAGATATTCAAACAAAGCAACAGCAGCAAGTAGAAGTATTTTTATCTAACTTAAACGAAAAGGTAAATTTAGATAAGTACGGAGAGTTAGAGTTTGCAGGTCATTCGTTAGGTGGCAATCTTGCTGTACACGCAGCCATTATGGCTGAACAATATGAGAAGATAAATAATTTTAACATTGCAGGTTATAACTTAGATGGACCTGGTTATTCTTCAGATTATATTGCAAAACATCAAGAACGCATTCAATATTTGGCGGAAAACGGTAAAGTTGAACATTATCAATGGAGTATTGTAGGGGCAATATTAATACCTATAGTGGAAAGACAAACATTAAAAACAGAAGGGAAAGATAGTGGGTCGTTAATTGCTGAGCACTCAACGGACACTTTAGATTTTAATGGAGATCAATTTGTTATAGGTAAACAGGAACAGAAAGAAAGCATAATGGCTAGTGTTACTAGTTTTGTAGATAAATTGCCTACTGTATCTAAAAATCTATTAATAGATACGTTGGGTGGAATGCTAGTAGCGGCTATTTGGACCAAAGAGAAAATTTTTAACGATCAAGGGCTTACGAATTTTGGCAAAGGGCTTATCGCAGGAGCTATTGTCATTGTAGGAGGAGCTTTACTGGTAGCTGGACCTGCAGCAGTTTTAGCAGCTGTTGGAACAATCATTGCTGGTGTCGTTCAAATTGCGATAAGAGCAGCCATTGCTTTTATAGGTGTAGTTTTAGTTGAAACAATCGCAGAGTTTACAATTAATATGATCAAAGGGATTGCTAATCAAATAGGTGAAGCGGTTCAGTGGACTGGAAAGCAAATTGCAAGTGTCATTGATAGCGCCATCGATATTATCAATAAAGCAGGAGGATTTTTCCAAGATTTATTTGGTATAACAAAAGCAGTTGCAACACCTTATATACAATTAGATACGAATTCACTAAGAAACTATGCAAATCGTTTATCGAAGGTAAAAACTCGATTAGCCGAATTAGATAGTGATATGACAAGCTTAATCTTTAGTGAGTCCCTTCCTGCGGTAATAAGCGCTATTAAAGCGAATAATTTCCCCTCACAAAGGAAAGTTCAACAGTGTATTAACTACTTAGACGGCACTGCCGATGCTTTTGAAAAAGCGGAAAAAAATATTTTAAGTCGTGTATAAGGAGTGAACAATACATGGGTAGAAGTTTAGGCCAAATGCAATCGGAATTACGGAGCATCATTAATGAACTTGAAAGTATTGCCAGCGGTATCGGTAGTAATTTCAAAGGAATTGGTGCCGAACAATGTTCAAGTAAATTACAAGATTTTATAGAAGAATGCGAAGCTTCTATTAAACATCTAGATCATATAAAAGAAGTTCGAAGAGAAGAAAAACGAAAAGAACGGGAACGTCAACGAAAGTTGGAAATGTTATTGAATGGTAAAACGATGATTTAGGAGGGTCTCCATGTCAGAGCAAATTATTGTAGATGTTGATAAAGTAAAGAAAATTGCTAGCAACATTTCATCTTGTAATAAAGCAATCCATAGCGGCATATCCGATGCGGAGCAAAAAATAAAGTCGTTAAACTCCAATTGGGAAAGTGCTGCAGCCGATGCGGTTATTACGAAATTTTATTCGATTAAAAATGACTTCCATTCGAATCGATTTAAAGTCGTTCAAAACTTTTCAACGATATTAAATCAACAAATTTCAGATGGATATAAACAAACAGAAGATACAAACGAATCTTTAGCGAATTTATTTAAGTAGTGGAGGTGTAAAATGGGTAAAATCTCAGTCAATTACAATCACTTCGAAACGGCTGCAAAAGAGATCGAAAGCTATATTAAATTACAAAAAAGTGAGATGGAAAAAGCAACACAAGAAGTCATCACTTTAGGTACAGTTTGGCAAGGGAAGGACTACAATCAGTTTTATAAACAGTGGAATGAATTAGATGATTCCGATTCAACAACTGTTTCTTATCAAAAGTCGCTCCAATCCTATGCAGACTTACTAAGATACACGGCAAGTGAATATAAAAAAGCGCAAGAAAAAGCAATCGACCTAGCAAATAAGATTTAAACCTTTCATTTGAAGGAGAATTATAATGGCAATAACAAATTTAAAACAAACTCCAAATGGTTATTTAGTAACTGCTAAACTCGTTGAAAGTGAAGATATTAATCAACGTCAATTAGAAATGATTAATCATCATCAAAAGTTTATAGCGGGTCGTTATGAAATAACGAAAAAATATAGTCAATTGATTTTTGAAGTAAATCAAATGTTGCCATTAAAGATTTATTTAAAACGTATTATTTGGAAGCATCAATTTTTTAAAATTGTTGAGGAGTTAATCGAAATCGTTAAGGGCAGTGAAGAAATCCACTCGAATCCTGAAAACATATTGTTGGATTTCGATTATGTATTTATTAACCCTACAACAATGGAAATGCAAGCAATTTTATTACCATTAGTAAATAATCATAACCCTTTATCAGTAAAAGGATTTTTTCAAGAGTTTTTACATCAATGCTTATTAGCTAGTACGGAAAATCATGACTATACGACTCGCTATTTTGAGTTTTTTAAAAACAATCAACCATTTTCTTTACAAAGATTTGAGCGGATGTTCTTTGAAATTTCGGGGAAATCAATGGAGTTAGTAAATGAAGACAAAGTAGTTCAAAAACCTTTGCCGAAAGAGCCGGTGAGTATAGCTTATAACCCTATTCAGCGAAACAAGGATTTGAATAAGCAACGGGAAGCTTTTTCGACGAACAAAAGTGTAACGAGCCTCCAAGAAATGCCTCCAAAAACAATCTTTTGTATGGAATGTGGTACTAGTCTCGTTCCTAGTGCAAAATTTTGCATCAGTTGTGGTCATCCAGTGAAAGTTGTACCACCAGTTGCTCACACATTCGTGTATTTAAATGAAGAAAGCTCAACCGAAACCTTTAGTGAAACTACCGTATTAGGCAACTCAGATGAACTCGAAGGCACAACCGTTTTAGGTTCTGAAGAGCTAGAACGAGATATAGTTGCCTACCTACAACGAAAAAGTACGCAAGAAAAAGTCATTATTGATCGGGATGAGTTTAAAATTGGAAAAGATCCTTCCCAATGTGATTTTGTCATTTCTGATAATAAGGCAATAAGTCGATACCATGCGAAAATCATTCGTAGAAACAATCGGTTTTATATTGTTGATTGTCATTCTACAAATAAAACCTTTGTTGAAGGATTGGCCATCTTGCCTGAAAGTGAAATGGAAATTTTCGCAGGAACAAATCTTAAATTTGGAAATGAAGAATTTTTATTTTCCATATAAATAAAGGTGGAAGAATAGATGCAAGTATTGACCGCTTTACATACTGATGTAGGCATAAGGAAGCAAACAAATCAAGATAGTCTCTTACTAAAAGTAGCGCAAACTTCTGTTGGGAAAGTCGTATTAGCGGTTGTTTGTGATGGGATGGGTGGATTGGAAAAGGGCGAATTAGCAAGTGCAACGGTTATTTCCGCCTTTTCCAAATGGTTTGACAACGATCTACCTCCACTTTTACAAAATCATAATTGGAATGAAATTCAAGCTAGATGGAACTTACTTTTAAAAGAGCAAAACCAACGAATCGGAGAATATGGAAAAAGGTTAAATATTAACCTTGGTACTACTTTTTCGGGGTTATTAATTATTGATGAACACTTTTTCTTAATTGGCCACGTTGGAGATACACGAGTATATAAAATTGATTCCAAATTAGAATTGTTAACAGAAGATCAAACATTAGTGAATAGAGAAGTTCAAAGAAAAAACTTAACCCCAGAACAAGCTGAAAAAGATCCGAGAAGAAATGTACTTTTACAATGTTTAGGGGCGTCTCGAGTTGTAGAACCACAGTTTATATCAGGAATACCAACATTACATACAGTGTTCATGCTTTGTTCGGACGGCTTTAGACATATGATTTCTAAAGAGGAAATCTATCAAGCCTTTGCCCCAGAAAAGCTAATGACGGAGCAACAAATGAAAAATAAAGCGATTGAATTAGTTGAATTAAATAAAGTTCGCAATGAAACTGATAATATCTCAATTATTTTAATAAAAGTAGATTAAAGGTGGAAAATAGATTGGCTTCAATGAATCGAATTATTGATAACAAATATGAGATTTTAAGAATGATTGGACAAGGTGGTATGTCCAAAGTTTATTTAGCGATGGACTCCCGCTTGAACAAACAATGGGCTATAAAGGAAATTAGTCGAATCAATAAGAACGGTTTTAGTGAAGTGAATTTAAAGGCCGCACTCGATGAAGCAGATATGATGAAACGTCTAGATCATCCAGCTCTTCCTCGTATTGTAGACATTATTCAAGAAAAAGACGTAATCTATGTAGTAATGGATTACATTGAAGGGGAACCTTTAAGTAAATTATTGGAAAATGGTAATGCACAGCCTCAAGAACAAGTTATTGAATGGGCTAAACAACTATGTAACGTACTAGATTATTTACATACGTGTAACCCACCAATTATTTACCGTGATATGAAGCCAGGTAACATCATGTTAAAGCCGGACGGACAGTTAAAGTTAATCGACTTTGGGATAGCACGGGAATATAAAGAAAATAAAGTAGGGGACACGGTTAATTTAGGTACTAGAGGTTATGCTGCGCCCGAACAATTTGGTTCCCATGGACAGACAGATGCACGGACGGATATATACTGTCTAGGAATGACTTTGTACCATTTAGTAACAGGAAGAAGTCCAGCTGAGGAGCCCTATGGAGGAGTTCCCATTCGAGAATTAAATCCAATACTTTCAAGCGGACTAGAGAAAATTATTTTAAAGTGTACGGAAGCAAATCCTAACGATCGTTATCAATCTTGTGCAGAGCTTTTATATGATCTAGAGCGATATGACGAAGTTGATGATACGTATCGTCAAAACCAAAAAAAGAAATTAAAGCGCTTTGGAATCGTTTCAGCTGCTGCTGTATTTTCAATAGTTTTTGGTGCATTTGCCCAAGTTATGAACGCCCAAAAAGTAAACAATGATTACGAAGTAAACTTAGATTTAGGGGATACTGCTACGACGCAGGAACAAAAAATCAATTATTATGAAAAAGCTATCGATATTAAACCAGAAAAACATGAAGCCTATTATGCATTACTAACAACCTTTAAAGATGATGCAAGCTTTCAAATTGAGGAAGAACAAATACTGAAGAAAAAAATTAATCGTAACTTAGCTGAATTAGTAGAAACAGATCATTATAGCGATTTAGCTTATGAAATTGGTAAAACATATTGGTATTACTATGATTATGGGTCAGAGAATACAGACGATAATCAGCTAACTAGAATTAAAGCTGCAAAAACATGGTTTTCTGACGTAGTAGAAGATCCGGAAAATGAGCACTATGCCCAAGCTAAAATCTATGAATCTATTGCTACTTTCCATGAAGAAGTTAATTTGAAGGTTGAAGAAGCGTCAGATCAAGGAATGTATAAAGAATATTGGGAAAATATCGAAGCCCTTCTCGATTTCACAATCGAAAATAAAAATGAAAGTGAAATAGTGAAGTTGGAAGTTTATAAGCTTATTACGAATGCTTTAGAAAATGAAGTGCGTAAATTTGCAAGTGACGGCATTGAAAAAGATGATTTATTAGAAGTATTTTATACTGTGCGTTCATTAGTAGATGAATTGGATGTATCGACGGATAAAACGATTAACTTAAAGGAAAGTATTACTAGCCGTTTTGACGAAGTAGTTAAAGCGATTGATACTGCCTTTATTGAGCAATAGAGAGGAGACGATTACATGGATGCACAAATATGGTTTACTTTGTCCATTGTAGGATACTCCCTTGGAGGGCTCTTATTAATAGTGGCAATTATTATGTTTTATAAAATGGGTATTCTCGCTATTTATAATGATTTAACAGGTAAAACGGCTGAAAGAAAAATTCGTGAGATTCGGGAAAGTACTGAAAATGCCCATCGAAATTATTCAAGGGTTACCCAATACGATCCGGTTTCTACAAATAGTCCAGTTACTAGAGGGGACAAAAAGCAGCAATTCAATACACCGACAGCTAAAACATCAACAGCCCAAGAAGTCTTCGTTGAAGATGCAACAGAACTTCTAGTAGAAGAGACAACATTGTTAGCAAGTGATGTTATTCCTACTCCTATCGAAGAAACGACTGTACTTGGAGCACAATATGGGACAACCGTATTAAGGGATGAAGGTACGACGGTTTTAGATGAAGGAATGACAAAATTAAATAGTGTGACAGAAGATATTCATGAAGAGTTTGTATTAGAAAAAGAAGTCATTGCAGTACATACAAATGAAACTATCGGAGGTGTAAAAGAAAGTGGACGAAAGGAAACGAACTAACTTATTAACAAAAGTATTTTACCTCTTAGTTGCTGTTACTTTAGTAACTTATAATATGCCATTTTATTTGGTATCACAAATTATTTCGGCAGAAGCTGTTGAAGAGCAGGATACTACAAATGAGTCCAACGTAGAAGGGGAAGTTACTTCAACCGAGCCAACTTCAGAGCAAGGGGAAACTGCTCCAACAGAACCGACAGCAGGTGAAAACGCAACTGTAACTAATCCGACACCAGAAGAAGTGACCCCAACTGAACCAACGCCTGAAGAGGGAGAAGGTACCCCAACAGAGCCGACACCAGAAGAAGGGGACACTACCCCAACAGAGCCAACACCAGGTGAAGGAGAAACAACTCCAACGGAACCGGGTACAGGTGAAGAGGTAGTAACCTACCAATTTTCAGTATTAGCCAAAGAAGTGGATGGAGCTTCTGGTCAGGTGACATTAAATAACCAAAATACGAAGGAACCGATTGAATTTAAAAGTAATGACCAAGTGACATTAAAGGTGGATGCCAATACAGGAGCTTATATTGCTGATATTAAAATTAATGGTACTTCTATTCCTTTATTGGATGAGACATCTTTACAAGGGTTAACACCATTGCAAATTGAGAAGAAAAAGCATGAAGTAACTACTTTTGAAAAGGTGCTAGATTCCTACAATAGCGATGTAACGATTGAAGTAACCTTTGCAGTCCAAAATTACTTTATCGAATTTAATTCTGACGTTACTGTTCATGTAGTTGATACGGATGAATCGGATTATACGATTGAAAATCAACTAATTAAAGTAAATCCAAATACAGATATTAAAGTAGAAGTTCAACCTACTGAAACATCTAAGGTGATTAGTAGTTTCGTAGTAGATGAAACAGAACTAATCAATTCAAATGATGTCACTGTTGAAACATATGAAGAGCAAGTAACAAAGTTAACTTATACGTTTGAAAAAGTTCAACAAAATGTAAATGTGAAAACGACTTTAGTAGATAAAACGTATCCGTTTGTTGTAACGGGAAGCAATAATATTTCGGTTGAAGCAACAGAAGAAATCGTTACCCATGGTCAAAATATTAGCTTTTTAATGAAGTTTAATAATGATGATATAAACTTCTCAGGTTTTAAAATAATAAAAGGCTTGGAGACTTTACAACCTTTAGATGTAGATAATAATGAAATATTAACAGAAGATGAGTTAACAAGTGAATTCTTTACGGTTTCAGAAACTGATATTGAAAACGAGTTAAAAATCGAATTATTGAATGTTACGACAGAAATCGAATTACAAGTACTTGAAAGTTCGGTACAAAATACAATTATTGATCAACTAACAGAAAATAAAATTATGGTTACTGGGTTATCAGAAGAAAACTTACGTAACCAAGATGGTCATTCTTACTACTTGTTAGGAAAAGGAGCAGTTGTTACCTTTACACACGAGGATAATAAAAAATTTAAATTGGGAGATGACGGAAAATATCAATTCGAACATAAGTTTACAGATAAAAATATTCAAATCGAAAAAATTTCCGTTAGATCATCGATATTTAAGAAAAATTCCTTTGAACTAAACGAACCGTTAACGATTGTTTTTGATTCAGAGGCTCCAAAGTTTGAGCAAATTGATATTTCTGGTGAAAACCGTTATGAATCCGAAGAAGGAGACATTTGGCATAGTTCGGTTACAAAAGTATCTGGTTTGATTAATAATGAACCGCAAGATTATCAAGGTATAAGCTATGCTTCTGATATTGCTTCTGTTCAATATCGTTTAGTAAGTGAAACAGAAACTACTTTTACAGATGCATCATATAACGCTGATACAAATGAGTTTTCATTTAATATTCCAGAAGAGATGATGAAAACTTCAGCCCAATATGAATTACAAGTAACTGATAAGGCAGGCAATACGACAAACAAAATCATCAGTGTGAATGTCGATACTACGGCACCGTCCCTTATTGGAGAAAAAGCCGCTATTAACATCGTTCAAGACGAAACAAATGCGATTGAAGGATTTATTCGTTTTTTAACATTTGGTGCATTTTTCTCAGAAAAATTTGAAGTAACTGTAAATACAGAAGACTCACAATCAGGGGTAAAAGAAGTACAGTTAAAATCTTCAGATGAAGATGCAGAAATCGAAACAAAATCGGTGTCTGAAGATGGAACAGTCTATACATTTGAAGTTGATTCTGTAGATGAAATTGTTGATGGAAGTCTTTCAGTACTTTTAATAGATAATAACAATAACACAACGGAAGAAATTCAAGTGACAGATGCCAATTCCAACCTATTAAATGAAGATGGAAAAATTGTCTTAGATAAAGATGCTCCAGTTGTTGAAATGAAGGCACCTGAAGCGAATTACGTAAGAGATGAAAATCATTATTATAAGGACAATATTGAATTGCCAATCTCAATTGAAGATGTAGGGGCAGGTTTAAGAAGTGTTGAAGTGAAAGTAAATGGAGAAATCGTTCCGTTAGATAATGCGAACTTCCATTCACAAATTACGAAAACTTTCAATACCATTATTAATACTTCCGACTATACGCTTGACGATGGAGAATTTAAGGTAGAAGTAGAAGTTGTTGATAATGCGGGCAATAAGACATCATCAACGAAAACGGTCTATATCGACAAAATATCTCCGCAACTATCCGACAAAATTATATTTACAAAAGTAAATGAAGGATCCTTCGCAGAGTTTCTAAATATTATTACCTTTGGTGCTTTCTTTAATGAAAAAGTGAAAATCGTCGTTCAATCGGCTGATACCGAAAAAGGTTCAGGTATCGAAACGGTAGAAATAACAAGTGCAAGCGGTGACGTTGAAATAGTTAAAACGGATGCTACGGAAGATAATGAAAAAGTTACCTTTACAATTGATGCTGATCAATTTGAAGGGGCATTCAATATTACATTAAAAGACTATTTAGGTAATGAATACACAGCTTTAATAAATAATACGAACTCAAATCTAGCTGATGAAGAAGGTAGTATCGTATTTGATAAAAAAGCGCCTGAAATCAAAGCGACGATTGATATGCCAGAAAAAACAACGAATATCAACTTGCATGGAAAAGAGTATTACAGCCAAGATGTCACATTTAAAGTAGAAACGAATGATGTAGAAGCTGGTATTCATAAAGTTGATCTTTTAATAAATGGTAAAGAAATCCAGTCTTATAACTATTCAGAGAAAACGACTGAACAAGTTTATACCATTAATACGAAAGATTTGAATGTTAGTGACGATGGTTCCTATGAGTTATCCGTTATAGTTGAGGATAATGCAGGCAATCAATCAGAGCTCGAAAAAACGGTTTATATTGATAAAGAGGCACCTCAATTAGATGGAGAACCTGCGATTACATTATCTACAGTAAACGATGGTGCTATTGGTAAAGCGATTAATTTCTTAACTTTCGGTACTTTCTTTAATGAAAAAATTAAAATTAAAGTTCATTCAAAAGATAACGAAAATGGATCGGGTATTAAAGAAGTCAAATTAGTCGGTTCAGACGAAGGAAAAACAATTGAACTTGTAGATTCGGATGTGTCGAAAGAAAATAATACATTTATTATTGAGGACTCTTCTTATGAAGGGACAATAGAAGTCATTTTGACGGATTATACAAACCATGAAACAAGAGCTTTAATTAATACGGATAATTCCAATATGGCATCGATTACTGGGTATGTACAAATTGAAGACGTTGCTCCAGTGGCTAATATCGAAATTATTCCTAATAAAGGTGTCATTGCAAACGATCAATCAATTTATAATGGGGATGTTGTATTTAAAGTTTCCGCAAAAGACGCGGAATCAGGATTAAATAAAGTAGACATCAAAGTAAATAAACATCAATTATTAAAAGACTTTTCTTCGAATGATAGTAAACTAACGGAAGAGCAAGTTTATGAATTGAAAACAAGTGAAATTCCAATCAATGAAGATGGTTCTTATCGCGTTTCCGTGTATGTGGAAGACAATGCAGGAAATACCTATAAGAAAGAAACGACGATTTATAAAGATATTACAAATCCAGTCGTTGATGAATATCGCTTTTTAACGAAAACTTCTAATGGTAACTTCGTAGCTGTTGATTCTACGAAAGAATTAAAAAATGTAGTAGAAATTAATGAATACGGATTTTACTTTAAAGAAGAGACACAAGTCATTGTAAATGCATATGATCCACAAGTGAAAAACGAAAAAACGAGTGGCTTACAATCCATCAAAGCGTACTTACACGATTTTGATAATGGAAAATATTATGCAGTTCAATCGAATGGTTCGTTAAAAGAAATTTCGAAAGCACAAATTGGACAAATTGCACCAATTAAAACAAACAGTCAAATTGTTATTAAAGTACCGAAAAACTTTAAAGGTCAAATTTATGCAATTCCAACAGATAAAGTAACGAACACAGGGAAATCTTTTTCTCCTGACGGTACGGTAGTTGAATCTACAGCTCAACATGAAAAAGAAACTCATATTAACATTGAAAAGCCTAATACAACGTTAAAAACGAAATCTGGACAAGATTTGTATAATAAAGATGTTCCGATTTCTGTGTCAATCGTCGATACGTATTCAGGAATTGCCGAGATTGAGTGGTCTGTCGTATCGAAATATGATACGAAAAATAACCAATCAGGAAAACTTGTTATTCAAAATGATGGTTCATTATCAGGGGCAAAAGAAGGTTGGTCAAAAACATCTACTGAGAAGAACTTAGTCTATGAAATGACAAAAAATATTGTTGTGAAAAATAATAGTAATGGTATTGTGTTGAATGTGAAGATGAAGGATAGAGCAGGTCATACATCTACTGAAAAAATCCAATTCAGTATAGATAAGTCAACACCAACTATCGACGTAGTTTATGACAATAATTCACCGGATCCACAAAATAATGATTACTATAATGAAAATCGTACAGCAACAATTACGATTACTGAGCGAAACTTTAATGCCGATGATGTGCTGGCATCCATTCAAAATTCAGACGGTGTTATACCAAAGCTAACTGGCTGGACAACTTCTTATAATGCAGAAAATCCAGACCAATCTAAGCATGTAGCACGAATTGCCTATACGGCAGATGGGGACTATACATTTGATATTGACTATAAAGATTTAGCCAATAATAAAGCGGCAGATTATGAAGCAGATGAATTCACAATTGATAAGACAGTGCCAGAAGTGAATGTAACTTATAGCAGTTCAAGTGAACCTGTTAATGGAAAATACTATAATTCGGCTCGTACTGCTACTATATCTGTGAAGGAACATAATTTTGATCCAAGTCGAGTACGAATTACAAGTTCAGCTAGTGATAATGGCGTTGGAAAACAAGCGCCAGTAGTTGGTGGCTGGTCTCGCAGTGGAGATGTGTACACAGCGGTAATTAATTATAGTCAAGATGGTCATTACACATTTGACATTGATTTTATGGATATGGCTGGTAATGAAGCGAAGGATTATGTAATGGACGAATTTGTGATTGACCAAACTGCGCCAGAGCTGAAAATTACAGGTGTCGAAAATCAAGTAGCCTATGCTGATAAGGTAAGTCCAGTTATTACGTATTCCGATACAAACTTTAATGCAGAAGGTGTCTCGGTATCACTTGTTGGTGCGAACCGAGGAGAAGTACAATTTAAAGCAACGAAAGCAGATGTACAAAACGGTCAAAGCATTATCGTGGAGAATTTCGAAAAGGTTGAAGAAAACGATGATATTTATACATTAACAGCTACTGTTCGTGATATGGCTGGTAATGAAACGAAACAAACGATTATGTATTCTGTCAATCGATTCGGTTCCAATTACTTATTCTCCGAAGATGTTCAAAAAATAATTAACGGCTATATTAATAAGGAAATCGACATCGTCGTTCAAGAAATTAATGTGGATAACTTAGCAAGGGAAACAGTCCAAGTGAAACTTGCAAAAAATGGTTCTCCAACAACGTTAGCTGAAGGAACAGATTATGCCGTTTCCCATTCGGGCGGTAACGGAAAATGGAGCGTATATGAATACGTCATCGATAAAAAGTTATTTGTAAATGACGGGAAATATAATGTATCGCTCTACTCAAAAGATATGGCTGGTAATATAAATGACACGACGGATTCATCAAAAGAGGCAGAGATTGTCTTCTTTATGGATAAAACAAAGCCGGTCATTACACCACTCGATATTGAAGATGATCAGCAATATCCTGTTGATAAGAAACAGTCGAATATTTCCGTTGTGGATAACTTAGCATTAGGTGATATTCATATTCTCGTAAATGATGAAGAAGTTGAATATGATATCATTGAAGGAAATTATTCCTTCTATATGAATAATTCGACGAAAACTCAAGATGTTCAAATTTCGGCGGTAGATAAAGCAGGAAATGAAACGGAACTTGCCGTGGAAAACTTGCTTGTTACGAAAAATTTATTCGTTCGCTGGTTTAATAATAAGCCGTTATTCTATGGTTTATTAGGCGGAGGAGGCTTGCTATTATTAGCAAGTGGTGGTTGGTTCATATTACGCAATCGACCAACTGAAGAAGCTCAAGAATAGATGGAGGTAATGCTATGGAGCTAAATTTAATACTTAATATCGTCAGTATCGTTTTAAGTGTAATTGCCTTCATTTTAATTTTCATCCTTTTTAGTAAGGTTAAAAAACTATCAAAGCAATTAAACAAAATAACGAATGCAGAAACGAATAAAAGTATGACATTGGTCATTTGCAGAAACTGTGGGTCTCAAATGAATTCCAATTTATTAGTTTGTCCGAAATGTAAAACTGCTCGTTAAATAGAGTGTTTTCGTTAATGATTTAAAGTACAGCTAGTCTCAAAATTACTATGGGGCTAGCTGTTTTTCTTCTTAGATGTAGGAAGATTTAGTCATTTTTCGCCAGATATTATTAAAACGTATAAAGAATGTTGAATTTTCGAGTATTTCTGCAATAATATGGTACACTAAACGCAAGTAACTTAAGGTAGGTAAACGTAAATGTCTGTAATTAATTTATTGAATGAAACATTACAAAGTAAATGGAAATTTGAAACAACAATGAAAGTCCAGGATGAAATGATTCCGGCAATGCTTGATGGTAAAGATATCGTAGCAGAATCACCAACGGGATCAGGGAAAACGCTGGCATATGTTCTCCCGATATTAAATAAAGTAGATGGAAGCAAAAAACAAATCCAAGCTTTAATTGTCGCTCCATCTCAAGAATTAGCTATGCAAATCGTTGAAGTAATCCGTGAATGGACAGCTGGAACGGATATTACAGTTCAGCAATTAATCGGTGGAGCAAACTCTGCACGACAAATTGAAAAACTGAAGAAAAAACCAACGATTGTAGTTGGAACACCAGGTCGTTTAAATGAACTGGCTCGGGCGAATAAATTAAAACTAAAAGAAATTCAAATGGTCGTACTTGATGAATGTGACCAATTACTTAGCAGAGAATATCGTGTGATTGTCAAATCCTTTATAGAAGGTGCTGCGTACGGAAGACAAGTTGTCGTTGTATCAGCAACAATTACCGACGAAATTAAGCTTGTGGCAAGCCGTATGATGTTTGAACCTGTTTTAATTGAGATTAAACCTGAGGATATGGTGCAAGTAGGAAAAGTCGTTCATTCCTTTATAAAAGTAGATGAGCGGGATAAAACCGATATGCTTAGAAGGCTTTCAAATATCGAAGGTTTGCGCGGTTTAGCGTTCGTTAATAACATTGACCAAGTGTTAATGAAAGAAACAAAATTAAAATATCGGGATGCTAAAGTCGTAACATTACATTCCGATATGAAAAAAGAAGAACGAAAAAAAGCCCTTGATGCTTTTAGAAAAGGGGATTCACGTATTTTAATTGCGACAGATATCGCTGCCCGTGGATTAGATATTGAAGGGTTAACCCATGTAATCCATGTAGATGTTCCTCGCACGATGGAACAATATACCCATCGTTCAGGTCGTACTGGTCGAGCAGGTGCTGATGGTGAAGTAATGACATTGCTTTCTTACAAGGATGAAAAAACGTATAAAAAGTTAACGCGTGAATTAAATGTAAAACCAGTTCAAAAAGTTTGGTACCAAGGAAAGGTAGTCGAAGGGAATTCAAAAACAGTTTCACAAAAGAGAGGGAAATGACATGACTTTTGAAGAGAAATTGGAACAATATGCCGAATTAGCAGTAAAAGTAGGAGTGAACATTCAAAAAGGGCAATACTTACTTATTAATACTTCCACTGATACCCTTGATTTTACTCGTATCGTTGTAAAAAAAGCTTATGAGGCAGGAGCTGGAAGAGTTCAAGTGAACTTAAGTGATCCTGTTTTTACCCGAGCATTTTATGAATTAGGGGCAGAGGAAGAATTTAGTCAATTTCCAAAGTGGATTGTCGCCCAACGTGATGAATTAATTGAACGTAAAGGTGCGCTTTTATGGATTGATGCAGAAGATCCCGATTTACTAGCAGGTGTACCAACTTCTCGACTTTCAGCTCAACAAAAGGCTTCAGGAAATGCATTAGTTCGTTATCGTAAAGCAGTGATGAATGATGAGATTGCTTGGTCCATTATTGCGGTTCCTTCGAAAAAATGGGCAGCAAAAGTGTTCCCAGATTTACCTGAAGAAGATCAAATGGCCGCTTTATGGGAAGCAATTTTCAAAACCGTTCGAATCGGCGAAGGGAATGCCGTTGAAAAATGGCACGAACATGTTAATAATCTAGAAAGCCGTGCAGCCCAATTAAATGAAAAGAAATTTGTTAAATTACATTATAAAGCCCCTGGAACAGATTTAACGATTGAGCTTCCAGATAAACATTTATGGGTATCAGGTAGTAGTAAAACGCCGGACAATACAACATTTATTGCCAATATGCCGACGGAAGAAGTGTATACATTACCTGCGAAATATGGTGTGAACGGTACGGTAAGCAATACGAAACCATTAGCATACCAAGGAAATATTATCGATGAATTTACGCTAACTTTTGAAAAAGGAAAAATTGTAGAAGCAAAAGCTGAGGTAGGGAATGAATTATTACAAGAATTAATCACTTCCGATGAAGGTTCAGCTTACTTAGGTGAAGTAGCTCTAGTGCCACATGAATCACCTATTTCTTCTTCGGGAATTTTATATTACAATACATTGTTTGATGAAAATGCTTCAAACCACTTAGCTATCGGGGAAGCATACCCAACGTGTTACGAAGGTGGCCGGGAGTTGGAAGAAGGGCAATTAGAATCTTTAGGCATTAATGTTTCCATTACCCATGTGGACTTTATGATTGGAAGCTCCGAAATGGATATCGATGGAATATTAGCTGATGGAACAGAGCTCCCGATTTTCCGAAAAGGGAACTGGGCATTTTAAGTAAATGAATTAAAAATTACCTTGATAAAAGGACCAATTTTCACGAATGTTTGTTCGCGGAATAGGGTCCTTTTTTAATCGAAAAATGTTACAATAGTAAAAATAAATTGGTGAAAAAATGAATGGAGGTTCGACGATAATGAAAATATTTCATACCGCAGATTGGCATTTAGGAAAGCTTGTACAAGGAATTTATATGACGGACGATCAACGTTATGTGTTAGAACAATTTTTACAAGCAATTGATGAAGAACAACCCGATGTGATCATTATTGCCGGTGATTTATATGACCGGGCATTGCCTCCAGTTGAAGCAGTTGATTTATTAGATGAACTATTAGCTGAAATCGTATTGAAACGGAAAGTGCCGGTATTAAGTATCGCAGGAAACCATGATAGCCCAACACGTTTGCAGTTTGGAAGTAAGTTAATGAGTGAGGCTGGTTTACATATTGTTGGGGAGTTATCGTCCAATTTACAACCGATTGTATTGGAGGATGAGTTTGGAGAAGTCCATTTTCATTTAGTTCCTTTTGCTGAACCTTCTTTAGTGAAACATATTTTTGAAGATAACAATATTAGTAGTTACGATGATGCGATGAAAAAGGTCATTGAGTCCATTGAGGAGAAAATGGATAAATCAAAACGGCATGTATTTATTGGACATGCCTTTGTAACACCTTATGGAGAACATGCAGACAATACAAGCGATTCCGAACGACCTTTAGCGATAGGTGGTTCCGAATGCGTCAGTGCAGAACATTTTAAACCTTTTCACTACACAGCCCTTGGTCACCTACATAAAGCCCACTATGTATTAAATGAAACGATTCGTTATGCTGGATCACCTTTAAAATACTCGGCATCGGAAGCCAATCATGAAAAAGGTTATTTAATCGTTGAATTGGATGCTGATGGACAAGTATCAGTCGAAAAGCGAGCTTTCCGTCCAAGAAGGGATTTACGAATCGTTGAAGGATCTATTCAAGAAATATTAAAACATTCAATTAGTGAAGATTATGTATTTGTTCGATTGACCGATCTAACTCCGGTGGTAGGGGCAATGGAACAAATTCGAACGGTTTATCCAAATGCCATGCATGTAGAACGTAAAACTTTACCAAGATTAGAGTCATCAGAACAAGGGGAAGCCATTCGCAGGGAACAAATGGATGAGCTTAGTTTATTTAAAGCATTTCATCAAGAAATTTTAGGAGAAGAACCTTCTAATATTGCTCAGCAACTATTTGAGGAAGTGTTACAAGAAATGCTCGAAGAAGAACGGGAAACAAAAGAGGTGGTCGTGAAATGAAGCCAATTAAATTAACATTGAGAGCATTTGGTCCATATAAAAATGAAGAAGTAATTGACTTCACTGAGCTACAAGATAACCGTTTATTTGTCATTTCAGGTTCGACAGGTGCAGGGAAAACGACCATTTTTGATGGAATCTGTTTTGCTTTATATGGCTTTGGTAGTGGCCAGGACCGGAAAGACACGAAAATGTTGCGTAGTGACTTTGCAGAAGATAATGTACATACTGCGGTAGAACTCATTTTTGAAATCCATGGAAAAATTTATCGTATACTGCGACAACTTCCTCATGTGAAAGAGGGGCGGAAAACCGCTACTGGTGAAAAATATGAGTTCTTTGAAATCGTAAATGGACAAGAAATACCTGCTGTGGAACGTCAAAAGGTAACGGATATTAATGACAAAATAGAAAATATTATCGGCTTAACCTACGACCAATTCAGTCAAATTGTCATGTTGCCTCAAGGGGAATTTCGTAAACTATTAACCTCCCAATCGGATAATAAAGAAGCAATCTTGCGTAAAATTTTTAAAACAAATCGATACGGCGAGATGACGCAAAAGTTAGAAGAAAAGAAGAAATTGGCCGACCAAGAGTTAGATAGAGCGCGAACTTTGAAAAATAGTTACGTAGCTCAAATTGCTGGGGCACTTCCAAGAAGGGATTCCACTCTCTTTACTGTATTAGACCAAAATTCAAATATCTATCAAATCCAGGATGCTCTAGTTGAGGAAATTCAATATTATCAACAAAAAATAAAAGATGATCAAAAAAACTATGAGCAAGCGGTTGAGAATCATCACGAAAAGTACAATCATTTTTTGGCTGCTAAAGCTTTAAATGATCGAATTGATTCCTACGAAAAGAAGAAGCTGACATTACAGCAATTAGAGCAACAGAAACCCCTTTATGAACAAAAGAAAAAAGAATATGAAGCTGCCATTTCCGCGGGTAAAATTCAACCTTTAAATCAACAATGCCATGCTTTATATCAGGACAAAGTGAAGCAGCAACAGATTCTTTCAGAAATGATGCAGCGGTTGGAACAGGCAAAAAGAGATTTAACGGATGCCCAAAATGCTTATGAACGGGAATCTTTAAAACAATCAGAAAGGGATGCATTAGCCCAAAAAGTAAATGAACTTCAAAAGCTTGTCCCCCTTTATGAACAAATTGAAAAACAAAATCAAATCGTCCATTCTTTGGAAACGGAAGTACAAGGTGCAAAAAAAATCTTCGAAAAGGTGGACAAACAATTAGCCACTGAAAAGGAGCAAATGGCTCGCATAAATGGTTTAGTTGAACAATTAGAAGAAAAAACGGGAAATTTAAACGAGCTTCTTGAGCAGCAAGTGTATTTGCGAGAAGTCGTGAATACGTTCGCCCGTTATAAAGAGTTAGTGGTTAAGGCAAATCAATTCAAAGAGCAATATGAAAAGATTGTTGAGGAATATTATGCGGCTCGAACAGATTATGAATTGGAAGAGAAGAAATGGTTAAGTAACCAAGCTGCCCTTCTTGCTACAAACTTAATACCTGGAACACCTTGTCCTGTTTGTGGTAGTACCGACCATCAACAAGTAAATTTGAATCACGAGGAAGCAGTGGATGAAAATTCATTGAGAAATAGAAAGTCTTTGTTAGCCAATGTAGAACAACGGAAATATTCGATTGAAGCGAATTATAATACATTGCAGGAGCAAGTAAAAAAATATGAACTAGAGCTAGGACGATTAAAAGTTTCGATTGATAATGAAGACACTTTCATTCAACAATTGAGTGCGGTAAATGAAAACGTGCAACAAGTAAAATTAGGAATGGATAAACTAGCTCAATATAAAAAACAATTAAAACAAATGAAAGAAAACTATGAACAATTAGAGCGCATACGAAAACAAACGGAAGAAACTTTCAGACAAAAAAATGAACAGCTTTTAAAAGAAAATATTATCCTTTCGGAACAACAAAAGTCTATTCCTCCTCATTTACAAGAGTTGAGTCAATTACAGCAGGTAATCCAGGAAACGGAAGTTCAAAAAAATGCTTTATTGGCACAATGGGAAAAGGTCCAAAAGCATTTATTAGAAGTGGAAAAGTTTGTTGCGACAACTGAAGAAGGAGTAAAACAAACGACTAAAAATATTGAGCATTTAGAAGAAAAGTTAAAGCATGCCAAAGAGCAATTTAAACAATCGATGGCTGATGCAGGATTCGATAATTATAAACAATTTGAATCGTCTTTACGAACGGATGAAGAAATTCAAAATTTACATCAATTGTTTATGGAGTTTTCAAAAAAACTACACACATTATCCACACAAGTAAAAGAAGAAAGTATCGAGTTAGAAGGGAAACAAAAGGTAGATTTAACGGTGGCAGAAACGGAAGTCCAAAGGTTAAAGGATGAATATGAAAAAGCATTACAAAGGTTAAATGCTTCAAAGGATTGTGAGCGCCATGGGATTGATTTTTCAGAAAAACTTGATCATGTAGCGGACCAAATCTTCCACTTAGAAGAAAAGTCGAATCAAATTATTAACTTATATAATTTGCTCCGCGGTCAAAATAGTAAAAAAATATCCTTTGAACGCTACATTCAAATGGGATATTTGGAACAAATTACGGAAGCAGCCAACATTCGATTGAAAAATTTGTCCAATGGTCAATATTACTTACAATGTTCAGACCGTCAAGAATCCCATGGACGCCAAAGTGGTTTAAGCTTAGATGTGTATGATACGTATACTGGGCAATCAAGGGATGTAAAATCTCTTTCAGGAGGAGAGAAATTCAATGCTTCTTTATGTCTTGCTTTAGGAATGGCGGATGTTATTCAAAGTTTCCAAGGCAATGTAAAAATCGATACGATGTTTATCGATGAAGGATTCGGTTCCCTTGACGAAGAATCGCTTATGAAGGCCATTGATACATTAATCGATCTCCAAAAATCAGGAAGAATGATTGGGGTCATTTCCCATGTTTCTGAGTTAAAAGCAGCAATGCCGGCAATTTTACAAGTTGAAAAATTAAAAGAGGGCTATAGTAAAACATCCATCGTCGTAAAGTAAAAATAGGCTCATTTTCTTATTCAATGAGAAATAGAGATTCTAAGAATAAAAAACTTAACAAAGAATATAAATAATCATAAATTTATAGCAAAAAGAAAAAGGCGATGGTAAATCCATCGCCTTTTGTTAAATTTAGGAAGAATTTGGTACCATTATATTTATAAGCAATTTGAACTTGTGGAGTAAATTGGGGTTAACACAAAGGTAAAGGTAGGTTTATGAATGAAATTCGATTTAAAAAGGATAGGTAGATTATTAATCACACTCTCTATTGTAAGTCTATTAGGATGTAGTGATGTAAATGAAAAAACAGCTAAAATCATTGAGGAAAAGTTATCCGAAAAGTACAATGAATCCTTTGAAGTTCAATATTTAGGGGAACGGAGGGGGACGAAAAGTAATGATACGGTAACGACGTATGTGAAAGCATTAGAATCTGACATTCTATTTACAGCCATTATGGACAAATCAAAAAACATTATTGAAAATTACCCTGAGATGCTTTTAATGAATAAATTTGCATCGGTTTTTAATAAAGTGATTGAAGATCAAGGATTAGATGCTTCTTCATGGATTAATAGTTATACTGAACAATCCTTTGATATTACAACAGATATGACAATCGATGAATATATTGAAAAATCGAAAACGGACTATATTTTCGTTGAAATTGTCATGAAAAATGGTGATAGTATTACAGCAGAAAAATTAAAAACGATTGTACAACAAACTTACAATCAGTTTAATGGCCCTTCTATTTCCGCAACTTATTGGATATTTAATGATGATGAATATACAAAAGTGAATAAAATGTTAAAGAATGTGGCAAATATAGATCCCTCTGATTTAGAAGGTTATGACTATGATAGTAAAGTTTTTGTTGAGTTAACAAAAGATGGTTTCGTCGATTCGGACGAAGCTATAAACAACATGTTAAATCGGGGAAATTAATTAAAAGTTATGCGAGAGTAGGTTGGAAATGAAAACAAAATATTGTTTTTAGATAGTGTTGTGATGGTAGCTACACTCTTGGCTCTATGTGGATGCAGCTCATTAAATGAAACAACGTCTAACAAGATTGAATCATCGCTTGAGGATAAATATGGTATTAAATTTGAAGTGTCCTCAATTGGAGGAAGATCCCGTAGAGGTGGAAGCGGCACGGTTCAAACATATGTTTACCCCCAAAATGACGAAACACTCCATTTTAATGCGATTACAACAAAAGAGGGTGAATTAAAAGACGATTATATTGGACGAATTATTAGTGAGAATATAAATGAAGAAATAAAAGGTGAAATGGATGGAGTCGAATTACAGACTTCTACTAATATGTTTTATCTTAGTGCTAATGATAAAGAAGAAACAAATCTTGATATCACGCTAGCTGAATATGTTGAAAAATATTCTCCTAGATATATTACAACTTCAGTTATTGTAAAAGAGAATTCGACAATTACATCTACTTCATTTCAGCTTATTATGGAAAAGATTCACAGCGAAATCCCAGAAATAGGATATTATATGAATGTTTTTTTAATTTCGGATAAGGATTACGAAAGCTTTTTGGAAAAGCCTAGTAGCTTATCTTTCTTTGATAAATCTAATTTAAAAGATTATAAGATTTTGAATGAATATAGACTTTATATCGATAAAGATGGTTTTAAAGATTACACATCAAACAAGAATAAGTAGGATAAAAGGAAAAATTAAATATGAGAAAAAAATTTTATATCATACTAACCATTTGTTTAGTAATAGGTATAGGTGGTTGTATTGGGAAAGAGAAAGAAGAAAGTGTTTCTAAAGAAACAGAAGTTGAAGCATTAAAAAATGAAGCCATGGACTATTTAAGTAAATATGATGATGAATTTGAACCGTTATCTTTTACATTGAAAAATGTAATGGAACATTATCATACTTTAGTTGTGCATTCAAAAAAATACAATACGAATTTCAAAGTCTATATTGATGAGACCGATGAGGACAAATTTAACGATAACTATTTTCTTTTAGATTTAGAGCAAGCTGGTTCGGAATATATGAATACTATCGTTAAAAAGTTCTTTCCTAATGCTGTTACAAAAATAGAGTTATTAAACTTAACTTTAAAAGCGTATAAAGAGGGAATTGATAATTTTGAAGACTACTATATAGTGATCAATTTTTAATTTCACTATATGTTTTTGACAGTACACTCTCTTTCGAAGATAAAACTAAAATGAATCGTTTATTAGAGGAAATGAGACAAAATAATAAAACTATGAGAATCATATTTGTACAAACAAGAGCAGAGGGGGATTTAGAAAATTACGTAAAGAATCACAGTTTAAATGAATTATTAACATCAGATCTCCCACTAAAAAGTTTAGATTATTCTAGCAAGAAAAATGGAGAAATTGAAGAGGGGACTATAGAGAATCATACATAGTTCCGATTGGAGTTATTTTTATGAAAAGAATGTTAATGATACTATTAATGATTTCTTTAATAATAGGAATAGGCGGTTGCATTGGGAACGGGAAAGAAGAAAGTGTTTCTAAAGAAGAAGCAGTTGAAGCATTAAAAAATAAAGCCCTTGATTATTTAAGTAAATATGATGATGATTTTGAACTGGTATCCTTTCAATCTGCAAGTTTGATGGCACAGTATAATGATTTGGTAGTTTATTCAAGTAAATACGATGCAAACTTCAATGTGCATATAAAAGATGGTGAGAAAGATGAAGAAATGGAGTTTACCGATGATTACTTCACTTTAGACTTAGTGGAACCAGGTTCCGAATATATGAACGAAATTGTACGAGAATACTTACCAAATGCGAATACAAAAATAAAATTATTAACACAAAGTATAAAAGAATACAAAGACGGTATTGAAGACTTTGTAGATTATTATAATAGTAAATATTTCTTGATTAAATTGTATGTTTTCGATAGCACTCTCTCATTTGAAAATAAAAGCAAAATAAATAGTGTTTTAGAGAGATTAAAAAGTAAACCAATCATGGTGGAGTTTGTGCAAATAAAGGAGCAAGCTAAAGTTGAAGATTTTGTTAAAAATCATACATTAAATGAAATTTTAGAATCGGAGTTACCGATAAAAAGTTTAGAGTTTACCATTTCAAAAAATGGAGAAATTGAAGGAACGATTAAGTAAGCTAGTATTTCTCCTTTTCTTTTTTAAGACACATATCTTTATCTTAATAACCTAGTTGAAAAAATCATATACTTTGATACAATAAATGTGTTCTAACAATAAAAAATGATGTATTTACCACAAGGGGAGCTGATGAAGTCAGCTGAGATTGTGCACTTATTGCACTAACTCTTTGAACCTGTAAGTTAGTACTTGCGAAGGGATGTGGATAGAAACCGACTCCATTCATGGCGTTTAGGCTCTGTCCTGACGCCATTTTTATTTGGAGTAAAGGGGCATTGTTTCCAAATAATAATGGGCGAAGATTTCTATTCCTTCTCAATGTTCTACATCGGAATAAAAGAGAGGAGAGTTGTTATGAACAATAAAAGATTATTAATGCTCGTTGAAATTGCTATTTTCGCGGGAATTGGTGTTGTGTTAGACAAATTATCGTTTTCGTTATGGGCACAAGGTGGCTCTATTAGTTTTGTGATGGTTCCGATTCTTTTAATCGCTATTCGTTGGGGATTATCTGCTGGAATAATCACTGGACTATTAATCGGTCTTATCCAAATCCTTCTTGGTGGCTATATCCTTCACTGGGCTCAAGGGTTACTAGACTATATTGTTGCCTTTTCAGTAGTCGGATTTGCAGGTATATTCCGCAAGCAAATCGTCGATGCTGCTACGAATTTAAATAAAAAAAGAATGGGATTATACATTGTTTTTGGAACAGTTGTTGGTGGATTGTTGCGTTACGCAGCACATACCATTGCTGGTGCGATTTTCTTTGCAGAGTATGCAGGAGATCAAAACGTCTGGGTGTACACAATCGTTTATAACGGATCTTATATGATTCCAGCGATTATTTTAACTGCGATCGTTGGTGTACTAATCTTTACGGCTTCTCCTAGATTACTAAAAGCCAATTCTTAATAAAATAAATTCTATAATATGATAAAGAAGAACCAAGAATCGATACGGTATTCTTGGTTTTTTAGTTGTTTAAATAGAAACAATGAAAGTTCGAGAAATGTTTTATTACTGAATAGATAATCCCATCATTCGATCTAAAAAAGGACTACGTATAGATAATTCTGAAAAGAAAAAACGATTTCCTATCAGGTGCAATTGTCATAAAAACCTTTTCGATTATGGTATATTATATAAAGATATGTATATAGGAAGGACGTTTAACATGATTGTTCAAACAAAAGAAGAATTAGAAGCATTGAAAAAAATTGGCCGTATTTGCGCTGAAATTCGTGAAGCCATGAAAGCAGCAACAAAACCGGGTATTACGACAAAAGAGTTAGATGAAATTGCAGGACGTATGTTTGAAGAGGCAGGCGCAATTTCTGGACCAAAAGGAGAATATGATTTCCCTGGTTATACTTGCATTAGTGTAAACCACGAAGTTGCCCATGGGATTCCTGGTTCAAAGGAAATTAAAGAAGGAGATATGGTCAATATTGACGTTTCTGGTTCTTTAAATGGATATTTTGCGGATACGGGTATTTCCTTTGTTGTAGGAAGTGGTTATACTGAAAAGGAAAAGCTATGTACGGTTGCAAAATCTGCCTTTGATCGTGCGATGACAAAAGTAAAAGCGGGCTCAAAGTTAAATCGAGTTGGTAAAGCAGTTGAACGGGAAGCGAGAGATAATGGTTTAACTGTTATTATGAATTTAACTGGTCACGGGATTGGCCGTTCCCTACATGAAAAACCAGATCACGTTTTAAATTATTATGATGCTTGGGATGCAACGATTATGAAGGAAGGAATGGTTTTAGCTGTAGAGCCATTCATATCCGAAAAAGCAGAACATATTGTGGAAGCTGGAGATGGGTGGACATTTATTACACCTGACAAATCTTTAGTAGCACAAATCGAACATACGGTTATTGTTACGAAAGACAAACCAATCATCATTACACAAATTGAAGATTAAAAAAAAATTCCTGTTCACTTGAAGAATTACTTCAAGTGCGCAGGATTTTTTTTCATAAAGAATATGCCCACTACCAAAACACCTATTAAGAAAAGAGCGGCGGTCGTTACTAAAAGTTCATCAAAACCATTTGAAACTGCAATTCCTAAATAACACCATATAAAAACGATTGGATACACAATATCAAAATGATGATAACGAAGATGTAGTGCAATGGCTGTACCGATTGTCATAAGAATAACTGTCCAAAGGGCACTGCTTAAACCGAAACCTTTCCACTGCATATCAACAAGTAAGTACCAACCATGTAGAATTAGTAGATAGGTAGACCAACTAAAATAAATAGCAATAGGCATTCTTAATTTGAACAATTCCTTTTTTAATGGATAAGTTAAATAAAGTCCAAATAATAAAATGACTTGTATAAAAAATAAAACAAAGGATAGTAAAAAATGTTCACTATGCCAACTCCACAGGGAAGCAATCTGAAAAATAACTACACATAAAAAAAGAATAACTTGGGGTATCGAAATAAAATAATCAGTGCGGCGTAATTTTATGTAGTTATATATCCAAAGGAAAAGAAAAATGAACACAAGAACCCATATGTAATAAATAAAATTAGCTGGTGCAAATAGAATCGGTAAACGATCTATAATTTGAATAGTGGAATGCCCTTTGAATTGTAGCCAAAATGCATTGACTGTAAAAAGTGTGACTACAATAACCGATGTAAATAGCAGGATTATACGACCCATTCTTTCCTCTCCTTTCTATAAAATTATATACATTTACTAAGATTTGAACAACAATTTCCAAATAGTAATAAAATTTTGGAAAAACCTAAACAATCTTTCAATTGCTTTCGATAAAAAAATACAGATATAAAATATAGCTACAGTTCTCCTAGTTTTCAATGGATGTTTAGAGCATATGAATTATAATATCCTACTTTTGATTAGATGGTGAATCCCTTTTTTGAAAATAAGTAACCTTTACTAATATAATGTTCAAACATTTAGAAAGCATAATAAGCTGGGCGTAAATATTCAGTTTATTGTATGCATACATGTAATAGTGGATAAAAAATAAGCGATTATTAATAAGAAGTATTTTAAAGGAATTTTTTTAATCATCAAGAATAATTTCTTAAGGGTTGTATAAAGACGTTCATAATGTAAATGATGGAAACAGTTGGATAAAATTTGAGGAAAGGCTTTAAGGTATACGGGATGGTAAAAAAATTTTTGAATTTACTACATAAAAAGGGTGATCATTTGATAAAGCTCGAAAGTGATCGATTATTATTACGGACATTAGTGGAATCCGATGCAAAAAATTTAGCGGATTTAATGAGAAGGAATAAGTATTTTTGGTCTATCCACGAACCTCTCCATGAGGATGAGTTTTACACGGAAGAAGCTCAATTTAAAAAAATATTAGAGAGTATGCATTTGCTACGAGCAAATCGAGAATATTCCTTTGGTATTTATGAAAAGGGAAGGAATTATTTAATCGGTCATATTTCGTTATATGCCATAAAAAGGTTGCCTTATAATAGTGCGTTCATCGGGTACTCGATTGATGAAAATTATACTCGAAAAGGTTTTGCTACGGAAGCAGTTAAACAAGTCGTTGAATTTGCCTTTCAAAATGTACAATTACATCGTATTGAAGCCTATGTATCACCGAAAAATGATGGTTCCATTAAAGTATTAGAAAACGCCCATTTCGTTCGAGAAGGTCTATTAAGAGAGCTTTTATATATTAACGGCCGTTGGGAAGATCATTATTTATATTCTTTACTACGATATGATTATTATTCATAAACGTTTTCGTACAATAAAAGGGCTAATGTTAAACGATCGTTTAAGATTAACCCTTTTACATTATTGTTCAATTTTTGTCGTATCAATCAAATTATTTTTCGTTAAATATTCATTCCCATCGGAAAGTAAATCCAGCTTCCCAGTATTCGGATCCATGATTAGTCCGTGGACAGGCGTTCCGTTTGGCATTAATGGGTGATTGCGAATTAAATCAACGCTTTTCAAAACACTTGTTGAAACATCTCCAAATCCTCTAAGCCACTCCACTAAGTCAATACCTGAAAATTTTACAGTATTAATAATATCTTCATTTACACCACGTTCAATCATATGGTGAATCATCAATTCTGGATCAATTGCACTCATCCCACAATCATGATGGCCAATCACATATACTTCATCTGCTTTTAGTTCATAAACAGCTACTAATAAGCTACGCATAATAGCTCCAAAGGGATGGCTAACTTGTGCCCCGGCACTTTTTACTATCTTTACATCTCCGTTACGCATATTCATAGCTTTTGGAAGCAATTCAACTAAACGAGTATCCATACAAGTTAAAATAACTGATTTTTTATCAGGAAATTTTGATGTAATGTAGGGTTCGTATTGTTTAAATTTAACAAATGACTCATTAAAACTAAGAATTTCATTTAAAGATGATTTCATCATTCCACAACCCCTTATTGTTGATAGCTTAAATTATAGTATATATGAAAAAAGTCGACAAACCCGGAATGGATTTGGTCGACTTAACGAATATTTCATTAATATTTTTCAGTTGGTTTAGGATCGATTTTAACAGATGATGCAGAGTTTAAACCGACGCGTAAGTAATGAATGAACATAGCCATAGCAATCATAATTACTACGAAAAAGCCCACTACAGTAGAAATATACATACCCATTGTTGAAAGACTCCTTTCTTATAAACAAGTGTCATTGTTTCCTATTATACAATATATTCATAAACAATTGTATCTTAAGATGAAAATTAATATTGGCAATTTCACGAAGCTTTGAGAATGAATTGCTAATATTTTTTATGCTAAAGCTAATAAATATACTAATTTATTATTATATTTGGCTAATTATACCTAATGAACTTAATTATTATGTATTATTCTTTTTACTCATTGGCCGATACAAATATTAACCTAGTTAAATAGTGTTGTTTTTTGCTGAATAAACAGGAAAAAATGATGAACCTGGCACTTTCTGAAATAAGGATGTAAAAATTATAGAAAACATGTCGAAAAAAATAGTAGGTTGAAGATTTGGAGGAGCGTATATGGATTTATCAACGATAATAGGGATTGTTCTTGGTATTATTGCTGTATTTGTTGGAATGGTGTTAAAGGGTGCTAGTTTAAGTGCTTTAATTAACCCTGCTGCTTTTTTAATTATTATTGTAGGAACAATTGCATCTGTAACAATTGCTTTCCCGACAAAAGAATTAAAGCGAGTACCAAAGCTATTTAAAATTTTATTTACTGAAACAAAACTTAAGAGTGACATAGAAATTATTAAAATGTTTTCTGAATGGGCTGACTTAGCAAGAAGAGAAGGTTTACTTGCATTAGAGGTGAAAGCATCTGAAGTAGAAGATCCATTTTTAAAAAATGGTCTTACGTTAGCGATTGATGGTCAAAATGCGGATTATATTCGCGATGTACTAACGGAAGAAGTAGAAGCATTGGAAGATCGGCATGCAAGTGGTGCACAAATTTTCTCCCAAGCCGGTACATATGCCCCAACTTTAGGGGTATTAGGGGCAGTTGTAGGTTTAATCGCTGCCTTAAAGGATATGAGTGATATTGATAAACTAGGTCATGCCATTTCTGCTGCCTTCGTTGCAACGTTACTTGGTATTTTTACTGGATATGTTTTATGGACTCCGTTTGCCAATAAGTTAAAACGAAAATCAGCAGAAGAAGTAAAACAAAAGTATTTAATGATTGAAGGTATTTTATCTGTATTAGAAGGGGAAGCACCAAGGGTAATTGAACAAAAATTAGCTTCCTACTTAACAATGGATGAACGCCAACAAATTATGAATGAAAGCGGGGCGGGTGGCCTTGGCAAAGAAAGCTAAAAGAAAAAAGCACGACGATCATGTGGATGAGTCATGGCTTTTACCCTACTCGGATTTATTAACGCTACTATTGGCATTATTTATCGTGTTATTTGCTTCTAGTACCGTAGATCAAGAAAAGTTAGAACAAATGTCTGCTGTTTTTAGTGAAATATTTGATGGCGGTTATAGTTTTATGGAACACTCTTCCGTTGTAGAGTCTTCGAATACTGTAACAGACGGTGTTTCGGTAAGTGCCTATGTTCAAGACCAACAAGAATTACAAGCAATCCAAGAGCGGGTTGATAATTTTATTGCGGTCAATGAATTAGAAAGTACTTTCGCTACGAAAATGACGGACGAAGGGTTATTAATTACAATTCGAGATAGTATATTGTTTGATCCAGGTAAGGCAGATGTGAAGCAAGATTATGTAGATATTGCCGATGAGCTATCGAAACTATTACAAATGGATCCAGCCCGTTATATTGTCGTTACAGGACATACGGATAACGTCCCTCAAAATACCGAGGAATTTAAATCGAATTGGGAATTATCCGTGATGCGGGCTGTCAATTTAATGAAATTAATTATCGACCATAATCCTGAGCTAGATCCAAAATATTTTAGTGCAAAGGGATATGGGGAATATTCGCCTATTGCTTCAAATGAGACAGAAGAAGGAAGAGCGAAAAACCGTCGTGTAGAAGTGTTGATACAACAACTTGTTCAAGAAGATGGTACAAAAGTAAATGAACAATAATAAAAAACCCGAAAGTAAATTATATTACTTTCGGGTTTTTTCATTTGAAAAATTATTTTGACTAATGTCAAACAAAAGTTTATAATTTTAAACAAATGTTTCACCATTAAAACAATTGTACATATAAGGTGGTATGTCAGTGAATGAAAAAGAGCTGCTCGTTCTTCAAGCGATAAAGAACAATCCTTTTTTATCACAACAAGAAATGGCTGAACAATTAAGTATGTCGAGGCCTGCTTTAGCCAACATTATTTCTGGCCTTATTAAAAAAGGAGAAATTGTAGGACGAGCTTATGTATTACCGGAAAAAAATTCAGTCGTTGCCATTGGCGGTGCCAACATTGACCGAAAATTCCATATTGATGGCCGTGTACAATACGGGACGTCCAATCCGTCGAGTGTAACGGAAAGCGTCGGAGGCGTAGCAAGAAATATTGCTGAAAATTTAGGAAGGCTCGGCAATGAAGTGAAATTAATTACATTACTCGGACAAGATCAAGATGCGAAGGTTATTGAACATGAAAGCAAGGCGTTTATGGACTTAAATTATATTGAAGTCTTTTCCGATTTGAAAACAGGTTCCTACAGTGCGGTATTAGATCAAACGGGAGAACTTGTTTTAGCAATGGCAGATATGTCGATTTACGATCAACTTCAGCCGTCTATTTTACAAAAACATGAAGCGATATTGAGTAACGCTAAATGTATTATTGTCGATTTGAATTGTCCAAAAGAAACGGTAGTTTATTTACAAAATCTAGCCTGTTTAAGAGATATCCCCTTTGTAATTGTCCCGGTTTCAGCACCGAAAATGAAAAATATGCCGGATGATTTAATCGGTGTTACTTACTTCATTTGTAACAAGGAAGAGGCCGAGATGTATTTGAATATCCGTATGATGAATGATCGCGACTATACAGATGGTGTGAAAAAACTGCTCGAAAAAGGCGCGAAAAACGTCGTTCTAACGTTAGGAGACCGTGGTGTAATCGTTGGAAACGTAAATGGTATTTTTTATTTTGATGCAGTGAATGTAGCGGAAGTAATCGATGTAACGGGAGCTGGTGATGCCTTTGTAAGTGCTCTCGTGCATGGCGTATTGTATGGAGAATCATTTTCTGATGCGGTAAAGTTTGGTCTATATAATGCTGCCAAAACTTTACAATCCGATAAAACGGTAAGACAAGAACTAAATGCAGATGAAATTAATCATTGGAGGGAACAATTATGAAAAATTATTTATCATTTTCACAAGAAGTATTAGAGGCAAAAGAAAAAGGATTACCTATCGTTGCCCTTGAGTCAACAATTATATCCCACGGCATGCCGTATCCTCAAAATGTACAAACTGCTAGAGAAGTAGAACAAATTATTCGAGATATGGGTGCTGTACCAGCTACAATTGCGATTATCGACGGTAAAATTAAAATCGGTTTAACAGATGAAGAATTAGAAATGTTCGGGAATGCCAAAAATGTGGCAAAAGCTTCACGTCGTGATTTAGGCTATTTATTAGCTACGAAAAAAATTGGTGCAACAACAGTAGCAGCAACAATGATTGCAGCTGAATTAGCAGGTATTGAACTATTCGTAACAGGTGGAATCGGTGGTGTACACAGAGGCGCGGAAAACACGATGGATATTTCTGCAGACTTAGAAGAATTAGCTCAAACAAATGTAGCTGTAGTATGTGCTGGTGCGAAATCTATTTTAGATATCGGACTTACACTAGAATATCTTGAAACAAAAGGTGTTCCTGTTGTAGGATTTGGAACAGATATTTTACCTGCATTCTATACAAGAGAGAGCGAGTTTAGTGTTAACTTCCGTCTAAATACTGTGGAGGATGTAGCAAATATGATGAGAGCGAAGTGGGAAATCGGTTTAAACGGCGGTGCTGTCATTGCTAACCCAATCCCTGAAGAAGATGCCCTTGATGCCAAGTTCATTAATAATATTATCGAAGAGGCTTTACAGGAAGCTGAGGAAAAAGGCATTAAAGGGAAAGACGTGACACCATTCCTACTTGGTAAAGTGAAAGAATTAACGGAAGGTGAATCATTAAAAGCGAATATTGCCCTTGTAAAAAACAACGCTAAAGTTGGAGCAGGCATTGCTATTGCTTTAAATAATAATAAAAAATAAAAAAAGGAAGTTTCCAACGAGGATGTTGTCCTTGTTGGAAACTTCTTTTATTTACGTAATGCACCTAATTCTGAAACGATCGCTTGCATCTCACTAGGGCTGAACGTGTTTCTTTTCATAACCATTTCGTAAAGATACAATATGTCTTCGTAATTTTCATCTGTAAAATGCTCTGATTTCATAGCGTCCACATTGACCATTCGAAGCTTTTCTTTAATTTGCTCAATCATATAGATGACATTGTCCCGCGATGGTTTAGTTAAATCCATTGTGACCCCACCTTTCAAAGTATCCAATTTATCATTTCATTACTGGCCCTTCCTGTCAATAACATTTAGTGCTTGCTTTAAAAAACTATTATTTTTTTATAGAATGGTACTGTGAAGAAATAATTACCATTATACATGAAAATGTTTTAATCTTGTTTAGGAGGAAAACATAAATGAGTGAAAGTAAATTATTAAAGTCAATGGTTGTAGGAGCAGTAGCAGGTGCTGTTATAAGTATGTTTGACCGTAAAACAAGAGAACATGCAATTGAAACAACAAAAAAAGTGAAAAGTACGTTTGTTTATTATGCAAAAAATCGAGAAGAACTACAACAATTAATTGAACGAAAAGTAGAAGAGGCACAAGAATTATATGTGGATCTTTCGGGAAATATTAATACGATTGTAAGTAAATTAAATGAAGTGAAGGAAATACCGAATACAGTCCAAAGCATTGTAAATGATACGAAGAAGGTTATTTCCAATTCATCTAAAAAGGAATCGTAAAATTTAATCGAGGGGAAGTGGGCGAAATTGAGTGAAGAGCGAAAACCATCCGTATCAGAGACGTTATCGTTAGTAAAATCCTTTATAGATCCTGATGAATCGAAAATCGACATTACTACGGGTAAAGGGTTTATACAAGATTTAATTGTTCGAATGAGGGATGTAGACATATCCGGAATGGGCGCTCAATTAGCCTACTTCTTTCTACTGTCCTTTTTCCCGCTACTCATTTTTATGGTTACTTTACTACCTTATTTAGATTTGGATGAAGAACATGTTTTCGATTTCCTTCAAAGTATCGTACCAACAGAAGTTTTTTTGCTTACCCAAGGAACGATAACCGAAATTTTAACGACCCATCAAGGTGGTGGATTGTTATCTATCGGGGTCATCGGGACAATTTGGTCGGCATCTAGGGGAGTCAATGCGTTAATTAAAACGTTAAATGACGCCTATGAAACTGAAAGGAAACCTGGATTTATTAACAGAGGGTGGTCTCTCGTTTTTACAATCGCCCTAGTCATTCTCATTCTGCTAGCCTTATTAATACCGATATTGGGGCATCAATTTGCCTTTTCGTTATTTAGTTATTTAGGTGTCGAAGAGACCTTTTCAGAATTTTGGAGATTTGTCCGATGGATTATACCTCCAATATTAATATTTATCGTTTTAAATTTAATGTACTGGATTATACCGAATACAGAGCCGAAATTACATATGATTAGTGTTTTACCCGGTGCCTTTTTTTCAACGGTGTCATGGGTCGTACTAATTTATGGTTTTTCCTACTATGTGAATAATTTTGGAAACTATACTTCTACTTATGGAAGTATTGCTGGCATTATTATTTTAATGCTTTGGTTATATTTCACCGGAATGATTTTAATATTTGGTGGATTGTTAAATGCAACAATGCATAAAAGAAGGATAGTTAAAAAAGGATATAATGAATAAAGCTTTCGCTAAAATTTAGCGAAAGCTTTTTAGTTTATAATTTTAACATTCTTAAACCGTTTAAAATAACTAAAATGGTACTGCCTTCATGTCCGATTACACCAAAGGGTAGGTCGACTACTTGTATAAAGTTAGAAATGATTAATAGACAAATAACAGCGATAGAAAAGAGAATATTTTGCTTCACAATTTTTTGCATTTTTTTTGATAAACGAATCGCATAAGCAATTTTGGATAAATCATTTTTCATTAATACAACGTCTGCTGTTTCAAGTGCCACATCTGTTCCGCCTCCCATAGCAATTCCAACTGAAGCGGTTGCTAATGCAGGAGCATCGTTAATACCATCTCCTACCATTCCGACATTTCGATAAGTTTGTAAATAATTTTTTATATGATTTACTTTCGTTTCAGGTAAACATTCGGCGATAAATTTATTAACACCAGCCTCGCTTGCGATTGTTCGAGCGGTTTTCTCATTATCTCCTGTAAGCATCGCAACTTCAATTCCTAGCTCTTTTAACAATTTTACAGCCACTTTTGCTTCATCACGGACTGTATCTTTCATAGCTACTAAAGCGGCAATGCCTCGTTCATCTTTCATAAAGATAACGGTTTTACCTTCTTCAGCTAACTTTTCTGCAGCATTGTTTGCAAAGTTTGTAGCTTCAAGTTTCCCGACAAATTCTGGTTTCCCAACTAAGTAAGAATGATTTTGGTCATGGGCTTTTAACCCCCATCCCGGAACATCTTCAATTTCAACACCTTGTATCATATCGATTTTTTCTTGTTTAGCATAGTTCACAATAGCTTGTGCTAGAGGATGATTTGCTTGTGATTCGATGGAAGCTAAAGTAGCAATCGCATCTCTTTCGTTTAAGTCTTCTCTCACGATAATATCAGTAACAGTCGGAGTACCAACCGTTAAAGTCCCTGTTTTATCGACCGCTAAAAGATTTAAGGCACTTAGTTGTTCTAAATGAACACCACCTTTAAAAAGAATGCCATTTCTTGCACCGTTTGAAATCGCAGCAAGGGTCGCTGGCATGATGGATGCTACAAGGGCACACGGCGATGCAACGACTAATAATACCATTGCACGATAAAATGTTGTTGTCCAATCCCAGCCAAGTAAGTAGTGGGGGAGGAATAACATAAGTCCGACAGCAAGCAGTACAAATTTTACATAAGTCCCTTCAAAACGTTCGATAAACTGTTGGGAAGGAGATTTTTCACTTTGGGCAGATTGTACAAGGTTAATAATTTTTTGGAATAACGTTTCAGAGTTCGGTTTGGTCATATTGATTGTAATGGTACCGTTTAAGTTCACAGTACCAGCATATACATGTTCACCGACTTGTTTTGTAACAGGCATAGATTCTCCGCTAATAGCCGATTCATCAATAGAAGAAGTACCTTTTAGAATTTGACCGTCAGCAGGAATACGTTCACCTGGTTTGATGAGTAAGTGATCTCCAACCTTTAATGTAGAAACGGGAACTTTCATCGGTTCAAAGGTACCCCGAACTAACCATGCTTCTTCAGGCTGTAAGTTCATAAGCGCTGAAATTTCACGATGGCTTTTATTCATTGCATAAGATTCTAAAGCACCACTTAAAGCAAAAATAAAGATTAGAATTGCTCCTTCAGTCCAATACCCGATAATGGATGAACCGATAGCAGCTAACACCATTAATAATTCAACATTTAATGTTTTGTTCTCAATTGTGTCGAGGAATCCTTCTTTTGCTTTCGCGTATCCACCGATAACAAAAGCACTTAAATAGGCGATAATCGCTGCTGTTATAAGTCCGTTTGATTCCATACGCCAAGCTAATAATGTTATGAAACCTGATAGTAAAGCAGCAATAAGTTCTTTATGTTCTTTTATATTCTCAATTAGATTATTATTTTCTCGATTAGAAGTATTCATTTTAGCCTCCTCATGATAATGAATATCAATATCAAAACTCATATAATTCAATATTGATAATAATTTTCAATTGCCATATGAGTTTTTAATAATTCTTATTAATTTATAATTATTATAATATAGACGTGTGGAATTGTAAAACATATTTGTTTTACTCATGAAAAAAGTTGATGTAAAGGGAGGGGGAGGAAAAGAAAAAACCTACAAGAATCAATGATCCTTGTAGGTTTTGATGAACAAATATTGATGAAATTACATTGTTTAATTAGAATACTCTTTCCGCATATTGGGAAAGTTTTTCTAATGAAGATTTTTCAACGTCTGCGTGTAAAGAGTTACCGTGGGAGTCCATTGTAACAACAGCAGTGAATCCTTCTACATTTAAGTGCCACATTGCTTCTGGAATGCCGAACTCTTGTAAATCGACACCATCTACACTTTTAATGCAATCCGCATAGTACTGGGCAGCACCGCCGATAGCGTTTAAGTAAACACCGCCATGTTCTTTAAGGGCAGCAAGTGTTTTCGGCCCCATACCACCTTTACCGATAACAGCACGGATACCGAATTTTTTCATAATGTCACCTTGGTAAGGCTCCTCGCGAATTGAAGTAGTAGGACCAGCAGCTTTAACAGTCCAGTTACCATTTTCGTCTTTTGCCATAACAGGTCCACAATGGTAAATAATTTGACCGTTTAAGTCTACAGGTGCATCGTGGCTCATTAAGTGGTGGTGAATTGCATCACGACCAGTATACATACGACCGTTGATTTTTACAACGTCGCCTACTTTAAGTTCACGAATTTGTTCTTCAGTAATTGGTGCAGTAAGTTCTACTACTTTACTTTCTGAATTTGTTTCAGCTTTTGGCTCATCACGGAATGTAACTTTTTCTCCTTCTTGATAATGCCATTTTTTAATTTCACCAGTTGTCGCATCAATATCGATGGCCATACGACGGTAAGCCCAACAGTTATAAGCAACGGATACATAGAATGATGCTGGGATACGGTGCATAATGCCAATTTTACATCCTAGTAATGTTGCTTCACCTCCGAAGCCCATTGTACCAACGCCGAAAGTATTCGCTTTTTCAACGATATATTCTTCTAATTTTGCTAAATCAGGGTTTGGATTGACATCGTCAACGGGACGGAATAATTGTTCTTTTGCAAGATCATATCCAGAAGAACGGTCCCCACCGATTCCAACACCGATAAAACCAGCTGAACAGCCTTGTCCTTGTGCTTGCCATACAGAGTGTAAAATACATTTACGGATACCATCTAAGTCACGTCCAGCGCGGCCTAAACCTTCTAATTCGCATGGTAAACTGTATTGGATGTTTTTATTTTCACACCCGCCACCTTTTAAAATTAATTTAACTTCAATATAATCTTTCTCCCATTGTTCAAATTTCACAACTGGAAGTCCGTCTCCTAAATTATCTCCACTGTTTTTCCCAGTTAAAGAGTCAACTGCATTTGGACGTAATTTAGCATCTTTAGTTGCTTGAACAATTGCGTTTTTAATAGCAGCTTTAATTTCTAATTGGTTAACACCGATTGGAGTTTTTACTTTAAAAGTAGGTAAACCTGTATCTTGGCAAATAGGTGAAACGTTATCTTCTGCCATAACGATGTTATTTGTAATCGTGTCTAAGCTCATTGCAGCACGTGTTCCGGCATTTTCAGCTTCTTTAGCTTTTTTAATCGCACGGCGAACGTCTGCTGGTAAATTAGTGGAAGTTTCGCTCACTAAGTCATAAAGACTTTTTTCTAATGTTTGTAAATAGGATGTCGCTACTTGAGACATTTATATTCCCCCCAGAATATTAAAGAAATTTACTCTCAATTCTATTATACCTTTTTCATTTCACGAAAAAAAGAGAGATAGAGAGTTAAGGTTTTTATTCTATCATTTTTTAATGGTTTAACTTTTCTTTCCAATATAAAAACCATCCGAATAGTTCAGATGGTTTCATTCGATTTCATTACTTATTCTTTAGTTGAATCGTTACGGTGATTGAATTGGTCCATTTTTTCTTCAACATCATCGATAATTTGAATGAGTCTGTCGATATCCTCAATATCTGCAGTTTCGGGATCAATGGCATCTAAAACTTCAACAAAAATTTGAAGACGCTCTTTTAAATAATTCACTTGTTTATTTTTATCGGTAATAGGGTTCGACATGATTACACCTCTTTCGTCATGACCATCATAGCGAATTTACTGTGAATGTTCAAATGTTATGTGGAAAGGGAAGAGGGATTCAGAACAAAAATAAAATTAGTCTGAATATTTACAAAATTAAATTTATATGATAAATTATATTTAACTAATCGAAAGGAGATGGTCGAAAAGAAGATGCTCACTCTACGAAAAAGAAGGAGGGAGTTTAAACAATTTTTCGGCTATCGAATGGCCGAAACGTAGTTTATTCAATCAATTATGGAGTTAACTGAACTGTAGAAACCTTAGTGATGCAATCGCACTGACCTAAAAAAATGAGACAAATAAAAACACCTTTCGTTGAAAAACGGGTATTAAACCTATAAATCCAACGTGGAGGTGTTT